>QIDL01000361.1 GCA_003228415.1 Gammaproteobacteria bacterium
CGGTGATGAGGAGTTTATCCATCTTTGCTGGGCCCAGATCGTGAAGCTTTGAATGTTGCGTCTATGGTCGCGGCGCCGTCTCGCACTGGAAGAGCGCTTCAGCCATCTGCTTCTTCAGGGGTAAGCGCACGGATGGTGACAGCATGCAGACGACCGTCCTTGATGAACTCGTCGATGCAGCCATAGACCTTCTGTTGTTTCTGTACCCGGCTGAGCTCGGAAAATACCGGACTGACCACGGTGATCACAGCCCGATTTCCGTCCAGATCGACTTCGACCTCGGCCCCCGGTATCTCCGCCACCACCGCCTGCTCAATGTCCTGGATCATGAATCGTCCTGTAGCGGCAGTATTTCTGCCAGCTCTGTTACCTCGATGAGATTGTTCAATGCCGCCGACACATGACTGAATCCAATGGTTCGATCATGCACGTGAGCATAACGAAACCAGGCGACGAGCAGAGCCACCGCAACGGAGCTCGCATCAACCAGATCCGACAGATCGAACTCGCTCTCAGGATGGGCGTCGATATGACGTTCTCCACTGGTACGCACGTCCATAAAGTTGTTGAAATCGACGTGCTCCGGCAGCGCAAATCTCGATACGGTCAATGGGTACTCACCTGAGCGGCCTCCGGCTCTTTTGCCTCATCAACATTGTCATCGTCATCGTAAAGAGATTCCACCCAGCCATCGATAACCTTGTCCATGTCACCGTCGTATCGGGCATCCTTCACCGCGCTGGCAAACTGACTGCGATAGGTCAGCCCCATGTTGATACCATCGATGATGATGTTCATGAGCCGCCACTCTCCTTCCTTGGACAGGGCAAGAGAGTAAACGACCGGATAAATCTGCCCACTCGAGCGAATCTCCTGCTTGACGCTGGCCCGATCCGGGCGACGAGCCGGCCGGTCGGACGGAATAATTGTGACCGCGCCATCATTGAATTCCGTCAGCGCCAGGGCATAGGTCTTGACCAGGCTCGATTTGAATCCTTCGGTAAATCTGTCGCGTTGTTCCGGCGTTGCCGCCTTGTAGTGCACGGCCATGACACTTCTGGCGAAGCGCGGAAAGTCTATCACCGGCTCGAGCAATTTCTCCACTGCCAGGTAGAACCGGTCCGGGTCTTCATCGACATAGACCTTGGCTTCTTCAATCAGCGCCAGCAGATCGTCGGTGGTCCGCTGGATGAGTGCTTCCGCTTCTTTGGTTGCGGCCGATGATGACTGTGCCGCTGCCAGCAGCGCGATGCCGATCATGACCGATGGCATCGATCTGGCGAAGGCCTTTGCTGCTTTCACCACGATCAGGAGGCTCCGAGCCGGGTGATCAGATCACCCACAAGATTTTCCAGAATCAACGCTCCCTGAGTGTCCTCTATGTAGTCCCCATCGCCGAGCGTGTCTTCATCTGCACCCGGAAGCAGATTCACATAGCGCGCTCCGAGAATGCCTTCCGTCAGTATCTGAGCGCCGGTGTCGAGAGTGAGTTGTCCAGGTTCACCATCGATTTCCAGACGGACGACGGCTTCGCCGTACGCCATGTCCACTTCGATCGCGGCAACGCGGCCGATCGTCACCCCCGCCAGGCTCACCTTGGATCTGGCTCGCAATCCCGAAACGTCATCAAAACGCGCAATCAGCACATAAGAACTCGAACTCTGACCCAGGCTGACACCGCTGACCTTGACCGCCAGGAAAACCAGCGACAACGCGCCCGCCAACACAAAAGCGCCAACACTGATTTCAACGGTCCGCATGCGCATTACTAAAATTCTCCATACATGCTCAATGTCAATATGAAATCCACGGCCAGAATCATCACCGAAGAGGTCACCACTGTCCTGGTGGTCGCCAGACCGATTCCCTCGGGAGTCGGATCCGTATCATAACCTTGAAACACCGCAATCCAGGTGACCAGCAGCGCAAATATCACGGTTTTGACCACGCCCTTACCCAGATCGTTCCAGATTTCCACGTTCTCCTGCATGCCGGACCAGTATCCGCCTTCATCCCCGCCAAGCCATTGCACCGCGACTATCAGACCACCATATATCGCAACCACATTGAACATGGCCGCCAACAACGGCATGCTGATCACGCCTGCCCAGAGCCTCGGCGTGACAATACGCCGGAGCGGGTCTACCCCCATCATCTCCATGCTCGACAGCTGTTCGGTGGTTTTCATCAGGCCGATTTCCGCAGTCACGGCGGAACCCGCTCGACCTGCAAAAAGCAGTCCGGTCATAACGGGACCCAGTTCTCTGAGCAACACCAGGGCAAGACCCAGCCCAACGGCATCTTCGGCGCCGAATCGAGAAAGCTGGGTGTAGAACTGCAGGGAGATCACCGCACCGATGGAGAACCCTGAGAGAATGATGATCACTATCGACAGCACGCCGAAGTTATAGATCTGTCGGATCACCAGAGGCAGTTCGCGCAGGGTCGGCAACCCCCAGACCGCGTGCCCCCACATGATCGAAGCCCGACCCAGGCCCGACAGCCGTTCGAGCGTTCTGTCACCCAGGGTACGAAGCAGATCCATCAAAGCCCGACATCTCCGAGAAAATCGTACTCGAGTTTGTCTGCCGGATAGTGAAACGGCACAGGCCCATCCGGCGACCCGGTGAAGAACTGGCGAACCCTGGCCGATTCATGAGTTTCAAGATCTTGTGACTGGCCACCGGCAACCACTTTACCATCGTCAATGATATAGATTTTGTCAGAAATGCCTGCCGTCTCGTGGACATCGTGGGAAACCAGCAGGCTGGTGGCCTCGAGGGCGCTGTTGAGACGTTTGATCAAAGTCACTACCACTCCCATGGCTATCGGGTCCTGACCTGTGAAAGGTTCATCGTACATGAGCAAACACGGATCCAGCGCAATGGCCCGGGCAAGAGCCACCCGTCTCGACATGCCGCCCGACAATTGACCCGGCATGAGATCTCGAGCACCTCTGAGACCCACCGCATTCAGTTTCATGAGCACCAGGTCGCGAATCGTATCCTCGGGCAGCCTGGTATGTTCCCGTATGGGGAATGCTACATTTTCGAAAACGCTGAGATCCGTGAACAAAGCCGACGACTGGAACAGCATGCCGATGTCCTTGCGCAGCTCCAACAGGTCTGCACGCTTGAGCTTCCCGACATCTTCGCCACGGACCAGCACCGTACCCGAATCCGGCTTCAGTTGCCCGCCGACGATCCTCAACAACGTCGTTTTGCCGCAACCGCTCGGCCCCATGAGAGCGGTCACCCGACCCTTGGGTACCGTCATGCTCAATCCATCGAAGATCAACCGGTCGCCACGTTTGAAAACCAGGTCTCGGATCTCGATCAGGTTGTCTTCGACCGTGACATCGGCCGCTCGTTCGCTCATCTACCGGTCGCCGCGAAAATGACGCGCAACTATAGCACCCTGCTGAACCCTGAAATGGGGCTCATTGCCCAACCCTCAGATCGCAATGACAACGGACCGGCGGGACGCCCAAACAGTTGGCGGGACGCCGCGATCAGACTAAAGTGGAGCGCTTGATCTATCTAACTGACAATTTGGCCAAGTATTCGGCATGTGGTTCTTAATTCTGGCGCTGATCCTGGGATTCATCACGCTGGTCTGGAGCGCCGACAAGTTTCTTTCGGGCGCGGCAAGCACCGCCAATCATTTGAACGTTTCCAAGATGCTGATCGGGCTGACCGTGGTATCCGTTGGCACCTCGGCGCCTGAAATTCTGGTGGCGATCGCCGCGTCGGTGAAGGGTACGCCGCTCCTCGCGGTGGGCAACGCCATCGGCTCCAACATCGCCAATATCGGCCTGGTGCTCGGGATCACCGCCATCATCGCACCCCTGCCATTTTCCCAGACCGTGCTCAAGGCCGAACTGCCATGGCTGCTGGGCGCCACCCTGCTGGCCCTGATCCTGCTGTTTGACCTGGAGCTTTCCGCCCTCGACGGTGTGTTGCTGTTGTCCGGCCTCGGCTTGATTCTGTGGCGGCTGGTCATGAATCAGCAGAACGCCGTTCCGGATTTGTCCCAGAGCATCCAGGAAGAGCTCCACGAGCTACAGCAGATGACTCGTGGTCAGGCCGTATTCTGGCTGATCGCCGGTCTGCTGGTGCTGCTGATCAGCGCCAATGTCCTGGTCTGGGCAGCCTCGCAGATCGCTCTCGCGCTGGGGGTCAGCGATCTCATTATCGGCCTGACCATTGTCGCCGTGGGGACCAGCTTACCGGAACTCACGGCCACCGTTGGCTCCGCGATCAAAGGCCATTCCGATATTGCCATCGGCAACATCGTGGGATCGAATATCCTGAATATCCTGGCAGTACTGGCAATCCCCGGGTTGATCGGCCCCACCATCATCGATGGTGCAGCGTTCTGGCGTGACTGCGGCATGATGCTGGCACTGACCTTGCTGTTGTCGCTATTCGCCTACGCTGTCGGCTCCCGGCCGGTGATTACCCGCTTCGAAGGCGTTGTCATGCTGCTGGCCTGGGGCGGCTACAACATGCTGTTGTTCAATCAGGCAGCGGCTTGACCACCGGCGCCAAGCTCGTCGAGCAAGCCAGAGCGTTGCGCCTGATCAGCTTCGATGTGGACGGGGTGCTGACCTCCGGGCACATTTTCTACACCGATGACGGACGCGAAATGAAAGCATTCAACGTCCAGGACGGCGCCGCCATCAAACTGCTTCTTGCTCATGGAATCGAGGTGGCATGGCTGACCGGCCGATCATCGACCATCGTCGAACGGCGTGCTCGCGAACTCGGCATCACTCATCTGCATCAGGGACTGACTGACAAACGTCCCGCGTTGAGGGCGGTGACGGACCAACTGGGTATCGACCTCGCACAGACCGCTCATGTCGGCGACGACCTGCCTGATCTGGATCTGTTCGAGATGGTGGGATTCTCGATCAGCGTGCCCAACGGCCATCCCACGGTGATCGAACGGGCCGATCACGTGACCACCACCCGG
>QIDL01000130.1 GCA_003228415.1 Gammaproteobacteria bacterium
CAATGTCTGCGTCCTCCAGTTCCGGGATAATCTGGACGTCGAGCGGATCCTGTGCGCCATCGCCCTCGGGCAGCCGCACCAGGCTAAGATCCAGTTTCAGTGCTTCATCGCCATGCAGACGGATGAGTCCCTCGAGATCGGGGCTGACAATCGAAAGGTCGAGCTCCGATGTCACACCATCGCCGCCAAGTTTACCGTTGAGCACGGCATCTCTAAAGCCAATCCCGCTGACATCGATCAGACCCACCTCGAGCCCGTCGAGTCTGAGCGGAATCACCATCGCCGGCCCTCCTTCGCCATCGGGTACGACCTCATCCAGCGAAAAACCGTTAATCCGACCGCCGAGCACCAGCTCGTTGGCGGCACTATCGACCAGAGGCGGCGCACTGGAAAAGCCGATCGCACCCCGCAGCGGGACTTCACTGACGTGCAGCCAGCCTTGCGCCGCACCGTAGTTGAAGCTCACAGCTTGATAGTCATCCAGAAATCTCAGCTCCAGTTCGGTGGCGATGGAATCATCGGGCAATTTGGAAAACTCTCCCGGCAGCTCCAGAGCCATGCCGGTGAGATCGGAAACAACTTCCAGGCGTGATATCTCCTCGCCGAGTTCGATATGCAGATTGGCGACGAAGTCAAAACCGCCCCGGATCACCCCGGGATCAGCAATATCGAGCAGCGTCAGCACTTCCTCATAAGGCGCCTGCCCATCCACCCGGAAAACCACCGTATCCGCATCAGATTCCGCCGAGAAGACCGCCGGCCGATCGAATATCCGGCCTCGCACTCCTGATCCACTGATGTCGTAGGGATAGCGGTAGCGGAGCTCACCCATGAGATCTCGAAGCATTACTCCATAGCTCGGGAGATCGAGATCCACTGCCTCGAGTGTGACATCGAGGTCGACTTCCAGATCGTCTTCTGCGACAGATGGCTCACCGAGCCGATCACTGCTGAACTTCAAGGGGATGTGCAGATTCCCCGACAACTCCAGCGGACCCAGACCGGCCCAGTCAGGGGTCACGAAACTCATCCACTCCGCCAGCGGGGTGCTGCGGATGAATTCGAGGGCCTGATTCGCGGTCGTAACCGATTCCAGATCGATATCCACATAGGCCGCGTTATCACCAAGCCGAATGCGGCTCCCCGCCAGATCCGTGCCATCGGCACTCAGCCCTTCGTCCACCCGAATTCGCACGTCGCGACCTGCCAGTGCGATCTGCCCTGAAAGATCCAGCACCTCCGGCCAGTCCGGATGGTACTCAATCTGGCCGTCCGTGATCTGGGTGACCAGTTCAACCCGCCGGCCTATCTCTAAAGGGCGGGTATGAATCTGCCCGTGATAAGCCAGCGCCACATCATCCAGCCGGCCGGCCCTGGGTCCATCCTCGAGCCACTCCGGCAAGCCCGCAGGTAGTTGGTAGGGGATATATTCCTTACCCCGGCTCACGGTGGTGTGATCCACGTTCAGCAGCAGCGACAAGCGCTCGTCGTAACGATAAACGGGTCGAGTCAGCGCAAATCCACCAGAGACCAGGCTGCCGTCAATTTCTCCGCGCAGATTCAAGCCCCGGAGCCCGAAGTAATCGCGGGAGATCCAGGCTATCAGGCGCCCCTGGATGTGATCGAGCTCCCAGCGATGATGAAACATATCCGGAAACTGCAGCCCCAGATCGTCGGCATTGATCTGTAGTTGCAAACTGCGATTCGAACCCAGTAACTCCCCGGCGCCGCCTCGAATCCATGGGGCACCCTTATATCCGTCGAGCGCCACATCCCTGACCGTTGCCGAATAGCCGAAATCGAAAGTTGGCAGGTTGAGAAAGCCATGGACGTTGAGCGCCGTGGCCTCCAGGCTCATACCATTCAGCCAACGGTGTGCCACCGTACCCTCAGGCAATACCCCGGCGAAAAATTCGGCGCCGAGTCCAGCGTCGATGCGCTCGGTCCAGATCTGGAGCGTTTCGTTTTCGTAGCTCATCCAGAAATCGGGTAGCTGCCAGTGCGCGTTACCCGCCTGCAGATGGGTACCCCTGAGTTCCAATTGATGAGTATTCTCACTACCGGCTGCAACGACCTCGAAGCCACCGCCGAGCGAGTCGCCACCATCGAGCCGCAGCCCGCCGAAATCGAGTGCGGCCCGGCCCGCCGACTGCGCGCCCAGGCGCCACCAGTAGCCGTCTCCCCGGGTCAGACGCAGGCCTTCAGCACCCACCAGAGGCGCTGGTATCACCAATCCGGCAATGTCCATCTTTACCGATACCGCACGAGGTCTTACAAAATAGATGGCCTCGGATTCATCGAAGGCAATCTCGGCCCGGCAGGACCCGGCGCAGGTTTCGGCCGCGCTCTCCAGAGCGAGCCGATGACGATGCTGGCCCCCTCGATTGACCGCCCGATAACGCAACGCGATCTCATCCCGCGCCCGGGCTTCACCATCGGCGCCGACGAATCCGATGCTCAACGCCACGTCCATCTCGTCACTCTGATACAGCGTGTCGTAGGGATTCACATCGACGTTGCCTTGCGCTCCCACCAGGCGCCACCCCATGGCGCCCCGCTCCAGCAGCAACCGGCCATCGGCCAGAGAGATCCGACGTGCAACCAACCGGTTGCGCATCAGGCTTTCCAGCCAATCCAGTTCGACCTGCAGCCCGGTGAGATGGCCCGCCGGGAGATCGATCCGCTCGACCCTGATGACCGGGTTCAACTGGTTCCAGGAGCCGGAGAGCCCGGTCAACAGCACACTCTGATCGGCCAGCCACTGGTTGACGCCAAATTCCAACTCATCGAGCAACATGAACATCAACCGGCCGCTTACCTGGAACAACGCGATGACCAGCATCGCGAGGGTAACCAGCACCAGCAGCGGCCTGAGAATGAGACGACGCAAGGTCAGATCCGACCAGCGCGACCGTTCAGCAGGAGATTCAGCAAGCAGGTATTCATAGCAACTTGGACCCTTCGGCCACCTCAATAATTCACCCGTTTACCGGGATCTGTGTCCAGACCGATCGATGGGGCGAATCCAATCGGGTTGGTGCATATCCTGCTCCTTTACACTGAAAGAAGCGTGATCAGAGCAGCACGATATCAAAGTCGCCCGGGTGGCAACTGGGCTCTATCTGAATGGTGATCTCACGGCCGATTCTGGCAGAGAGCCGCTGCATCTGCTCCGCATCTTCATCAAGCAGTCGATCAACCACCTCCGACGTCGATCTGATCAGATAGTCCCGATCCGGATGATCACAACGTTTTCCGGCATCCTCCACAATCGCCCTGAAGACCTCCAGACAGGTAGTTTCGGGGGTTTTGACAAAGCCCGCCCCACCACAGTGACTGCAGGGTTCACAGACCTGCTGTACCAGGCTCTCCCGGGTGCGTTTGCGGCTCATCTGCACCAGACCCAGCGAGGAAAAGCCTTCGATCCTGATTCTGGCGGAATCCGCCTCGCTCGCCTTCTCCAGAGCTCGCAGCACCTGCCGCTGATGCTCTTCGTCCTCCATGTCGATAAAATCCACCACGATGATGCCACCCAGGTTGCGCAATCGCAGTTGACGGGGAATAACACCGGCCGCTTCCAGGTTGGCTCTGTATACGGTCTCTTCCAGATTCTTGCTACCCAGAAAGCCGCCCGTGTTGACGTCGATGGTGATCATGGCCTCGGTCTGCTCAATCACCAGATGTCCACCACACTTGAGACTCACCCTCTTGTCCAGCGCCCGGGCGATCTCATCTTCCACGCCATAGCGCTGAAAAAGAGTCCGTTCATCCTGGTACAACGTCACCCTTTCAGAAAACTCAGGGATGAACTCATCCACGAATCGACGCACTCTGGCATAGGTATCGGCATGGTCGATGCGAATCGTCTCCACATCCGGATCGGTCAGATCACGCACCACTCTGATGTGTAGCGGCAACTCTTCGTAAACGATCGCTGGACAAATCACGTTGGCCTTCTTTTCCAGAACTCGATCCCATATCCGGGTCAGTACCTGCACATCGAGTTCAATGGCATCCCGTGCCACGCAATCTGCCGCGGTACGGGCAATGAAACCCATGCCAGTCCCATGAACCTGTCTGACCTCATCGATCAACGATTTCAATCGCTCCCGCTCTGCTTCGTCCTCTATCCGGTGGGAGATGCCAATGTGGTCGGTAAAAGGCATCAGCACCATGTAGCGGGAAGCAATGGCGAGTTGTGTGGTGAGCCGCGCGCCCTTACCAGAGATGGGATCTTTGGCGATCTGCACCATCAATTGCTGGCCTTCATGCAGAAGATCCCGAATATCCGGACGTTCATCGCTACTGTCACCCTGGATCAGTCGAGGACCTTCGATGTCTCGAACATGCAGGAACCCCGGGCGCTCCAGACCCACATTGACGAACGCCGCCTGCATGCCCTGAATGATCCGCTCGACTTTGCCCAGATAGATGTTGCCGGTGAGGCTATAGCCGGCGGCCCGGGTCAGGTGTATTTCCTGGACCGCGCCACCCGCGAGCTTCGCCACCCGAGTTTCGAATTCGCTGACGGCGATCAGTAGTTCTTCAGCCATTTGTTTAATCTAGTCGACAGCGCCAGGTGTCTATGCCAAAACGAGAGAGTGCTCGCTCGGTTTCCGACAACGGCAAGCCCACAACCGCGCTGTAACTACCTGTAATGCTTTCGGCCAATATACCCCCAATACCCTGGATACCATAACCGCCTGCTTTGTCCGCCCCTTCACCGGTGCGCCAGTACGCCCGGGCAGCATCGCGATCGATCTCGGCAAAGCGCACGGTGGTGCCGACCACTACTGAGGCCATCTCACAACCGTCGGTCACGGCAATCGCCGTCAACACCCTGTGTTCCCGTCCACCGAGTGAGAGCAGCATCTCGATACCCGAGTCCTCGGAGGTCGGCTTGCCGAGAATCATCCCATCGATCACCACCACCGTATCCGCCGCAAGGGTCACCCGGCCTTGAGGCGCTACCGAG
>QIDL01000060.1 GCA_003228415.1 Gammaproteobacteria bacterium
GTGCGCAAATGATTCAACCGCGCGTTCAGATTTCGATAACGCAACGGCTCCGAAATCGACCATTGCTCACCGATAACCAGATCGGAAAACGTCTGCTCACCTCCATAACAACCGAGAACACCGGTAGCACCGGCCAGCCGATTGGATTCTACCTGGCACAAGCCACGGGACAGTATCCTCATCCAGAAGGTTTCCCCCGCCTCCTCCAGCAGGCCGATCAGTGCGCTCACATCATCCGCCAGTTGCAGAAATTCCGTGTCCAGGGAACTCACTCGCCTCTTGCCTGCCGCAACCGAAAAGGGGGAGACAGCATCTGCCCTTTCGGGCTTCGTGTCGAATCACCCCTCGAGTAGAGCAACGACGCCGAGAGTTCTGATACCCTGACCCACCCATGAAGCATCCCGGAATCATTCCTGCAATCCTGGCGAAGGTAGCAAAGGTAACAATGGTAGCGATTGCGGCCCTCGGCGCCGTGAGCGGGTGCGGCGAGGCGCCGGCACCAGCAGCCCGAGCCCAGTTAGATCAATCGTCAACCGGACAGACACCACCCACCGGCCAAGGCGCTGCAACCGAGTATATTGGCAGCGCCGCCTGCGCTGCCTGCCACCCGCAACAATGGTCGGCCTGGCAGAACTCCCAACACGATCTGGCCATGCAGCAAGCCAGTACTGAATCTGTGCTGGCTACTTTTACAGGCACTCATGGCACGGCTACCTTCGAGCGGCGCGGTGATGAGTTTCTGATCACTCCGGAGCGCGGCGGGGATGCGCGGAAGGTGGTCTACACCTTTGGTGTCAGCCCTTTGCAGCAATACATCGTCTCCGCAGCACCCGGCAAGCTGCAGACTTTCCCCATGGCATGGGACAATAGGGAGCAGGCGGCCGGTGGCCAGCGCTGGTTCGATCTTTATCCGGGCAATTTCCCTGCCGGTGATCCCATGCACTGGACAGGGCGCGCCAACAACTGGAACAGCCAGTGCGCGGATTGCCATTCCACTGCCGTTAAAAAACACTACGACCCGCAGACCAGAACCTATGCCACGACCTTCGCCGAAGAAGACGTCGGCTGCGAGGCCTGCCATGGTCCCGCATCGCTCCACGCCAGCGCACCAGAGGTTCAACCCCTGCATGGGCTCTCCAGGCAGGCTGCCGAAATAGAGACCTGCGCCTCCTGCCATTCTCGACGATCACAGCTTGCCGAAGGGTTTACCCCGGGCCAGGCTTTTCTCGACTTCTACTCACCTCGAATCGTCTCCCCCGGCTACTACCACGTCGATGGACAGATACTGGAGGAGGTCTATGTCTACGGGTCGTTCCTGCAGAGCAGGATGCATCGCGCCGGTGTCACCTGCAGCAACTGCCACGACCCCCATACAGCGGAGCTGAAGTTTACTGGCAACAACACCTGCACACAGTGCCATCGACCAGGCGGCCGCCAGGAGTTCCCCACTCTGACTGCCCACCTCTACGATGATCCGTCGCATCATTTCCATGCCGTCGGTAGCGAGGCCGCTCAATGCGTGTCGTGCCACATGCCGAGCAAAACCTATATGGGTGTGGACGATCGCCGGGATCATGGTTTCAGAATTCCACGGCCCGACCTTACGGAAAGCCTGGCTGTGCCGAATCCCTGCACAGCGTGCCATCAGGATCGAACCGCCGCCTGGGCAGCCAGCGCGATCAGCGAGCGCTTTGGCGCGGAACGTCCTGTTCACTTCGCCACTGCCTTCGCCGGAGCCGATCGTCTGGCTCCGGATGCGGAAGCCCTGTTGGCCGGGATCGTCGCAAACACCGAGCAACCAGTGATGGTACGGGCGGCGGCGCTTGCCCGGATGAGTGGCTATCGGCGTGGCTACACAATGGATGCAATCCGCCTGGCTCGAAAAAGTATCGATCCGTTGCTGAGACTCGCAGCACCGCTGGCCGGTAGCGGCTTGTCGCCAGACAATCGCTGGCGCCTGATCGTCCCGTTGCTCGATGACGAACTCCTGGCTGTCCGTCACCAGGCCTTCAGCGCGTTGTTGCCTCTGGCCGGCCAGGATCCTCGCTTTCGCAGGCGGCTTGCGAACGAGTTCCCGATCTGGCGGCAGGATCAATCGTTCAATCTGGATTTTCCAGAGACCCAGACCAACCTGGCCGGTGCGTATCTGGCGTTCACCAAAGTGGCGCAAGCAGAGTCGGCTCTCAGGGAAGCACTGGCGCTGCAACCTAACTGGGTACCGGCACTGTTGAACCTGGCCGACGTCTATCGCTTCACCGGCCGCGAGGCAGAGGCCGGAAAGCTGCTGTTGGAAGCCCTCGATGTCGCGTCCGACCAGGCTGAAACCAACTATGCCTATGCTCTGTGGCTGTCCCGAACCGAACAGCCCGGTGAAGCACTGGCGTATTTTCGCCGTGCGGCCGAACTGGCACCCAATCGGATGAGCTTCGGATATGCGCTGGCTCTGGCACTGAATGACGCAGGCGAAGGCCCACGTGCGGTCGAGGTGCTCGAAGCGCTCCTGGATGACTGGCCCGACGATCAACAGCTGCTGATAGCGGCAGTGACCATGCTCCGTGACCAGCGACGATACTCCGAAGCTCTGGCCTGGCTCGAGCGGCTGCAGGAACTGCGCCCCGGCGATGAGCAACTTTCACAATTACGGCGCAGCCTGTCCAATACGTAATCGGCAACAGCCTAAGGGGGATCTCATGAGCGTTTTCGAACACCTTCAAGCAATACCCGCAGATGACGACGTCATCAAAGCCGCTCTTCAGGATGCGCACATCCCATCGTTGATCTGCGCACTGCTGCACATCACCGGCGATACAGACCTCATCAGAGGTCCGGTCCGGCCGGAAAACTCCTTCTTCGGCGACCCGCAGGGGAATATCAGCGAAGACGATCAGGCCAGAATTCGGACACTGGCCTACGACGCCTTGCGTGCCTACCGGGACAATGGTCACTCAATGCCACCGGCACCCGATCCCGGCCTCGTCAGCGAAATGGTGAATTTCGTTATCGGTAGCGAGGTGTCCAGCGACTACGGCGAATTCCTGCATGCCGAATTGATGCTGGGTAACGAAGATGCCTACGCTCCTCAGGACATGAGTCACATATCGGCAGACACACGTCGGGCCTTCAAAGTGATCATTATCGGAGCCGGTATGTCCGGTCTGCTGGCAGCCATCCGCCTGCAGGAAGCTGGAATACCGTTCGAAATCATCGAAAAACACGACCAGGTAGCAGGTACCTGGTATCAGAACACCTACCCCGGATGTCGCGTCGATAGTCCCAATCACATCTACTCGTACAGTTTCAGACCCACCGACTGGCCGCAATTCTATTCCCGGCAGGAAATACTGCGAAGCTACTTCGATGAGTGTGCAGACGCCTACGATCTGAAGCGGCACATTCGTTTCAATACCGAAGTCAGCCGCCTGACCTATCTGCAACAGGACGGTAGCTGGCAGGTGGCTGTCACTGCCAGAGACGGCACCACCTAAACACTCAATGCCAATGCCGTCATCAGCGCCGTAGGACAGTTGAATCGACCCAAGTGGCCGGCCATCCCGGGCCAGGATCGATTCAAGGGCCCGTCTTTTCACTCCACCGAATGGGATCACGAACAGGACCTGACCGGCAGGAAAGTGTTGGTGATCGGAACGGGTGCCAGCGCCTTTCAATTTGCACCCGAAGTGGCCAGGACGGCCAGGCAGTTAACTATTTTTCAGCGTACGCCGAACTGGATGGCGCCGGTACCCCAATATCACGATGACGTCCCCGATGGTAAGCACTGGTGTCTCAATCATATCCCCTACTACGCAAAATGGTTTCGTTTTTCGATGTTCTGGGGCGCGGCCGAAGGAATTCTCGACGGCGTCGAAAAGGACCCCTCCTGGAATGAACAGGATCGCTCGGTCAGCGCCAAAAATGACGAGATACGACAACTGTTTACGGAATGGTTGGAAGAACTCTGCGGAGACGACAAGGAGCTTCTCGCCAAAGTGGTACCTCAGTTTCCACCGGGCGGCAAACGGATCCTGTTTGACAACGGTAACTGGATTCGGGCACTCCAACGCGACAACGTGGACCTCATCACCGACGACGTCAGCGAAATTACCGAAACAGGTGTGGTCACCAGCGACGGCACCGTCCACGAGGGTGATGTGATCATCTACGGCACCGGTTTCCATGCCAGCCGTTTTCTGTGGCCAATGGAAGTCACCGGACTCGGTGGCGTCAGCCTGCATGAGCACTGGAACGGCGATCCGAGGGCCTACCTCGGGATCACCATTCCCCAGTTTCCGAACCTGTTCTGCATGTACGGCCCGAATACCAATATCGTGGTCAACGGCAGCATCATCTTTTTTTCCGAATGCGAGACCCGCTACATCCTGGGCTGCATTAAACTTCTACTCGAAGGTGGATATCATGCGCTCGATTGCAGATCCGACGTCCATGATGAGTTCAACAAACAGATAGACACGGGGAATCTCAATATGGCCTGGGGCGCGGCCAACGTGCCTACCTGGTACAAAAACGAAAAAGGTCGGGTAACCCAGAACTGGCCATTTACGTTGCTGGAGTTCTGGAATCGAACCCGGACCCCGAATCCGGACGACTACAGCTTCATCGACTGAATCAGCACCCCGATTTCGACCGCGCCGGATTGCGTCCCGGCGTGTTCGTGTGTCAGTTGACAGCTCGCTCCTTACCTTCCCAGTATGGCGCTCGCAACTCTCGCTTCAGCACCTTACCCGGACCGGATTTCGGCAGTGGCTCCATCTGCAGATCGATCCCTTTCGGGACCTTGTAACCGGCAATATGTTCGCGACAGAATTCGATGATTTCGGAAGGGTCGATGTTGCCGTGTTGTTCTCTGGGAACCACCACCGCCCAGACCGCTTCACCCCACTTCTCATCAGGCACTCCAAAGGCTGCGGCTTCGAGAACAGCCGGGTGCTGATACAACACCTCTTCAACTTCGGT
>QIDL01000584.1 GCA_003228415.1 Gammaproteobacteria bacterium
CAAAACGGAGTCGAGCCTGCCAGGCGTTACGCGCTACACCTCGACCGCTCCGATTGGCCGAGGTTGAAACCAGCGGACCACCGAATACCCGGCTGAGGCCGCGCGCTTGCGCATGTCCAGGGACGCGAATCGCCACGGTGCGGCGACCACCGGTAATCCAATAGGGGAACTGGACATTAGGCACGACCCAGGTCACCGCTCCGGGCCAGCTTGCCTCTACTCGCGAACGGCGTGGCGCCTCGAGGTCGGTCAGTTCCGCTCGAAAACACGCCGTGTCACTGCCGATTACAATTAGACCCTTATTCACCGAGCGCCCCTTCAGCGTCAGCAAACGTGCCACCGCCACCTCATTATGAGGATCACAGGCAAGCCCCCAGATACCTTCGGTGGCATGCAACACCAGGCCACCGAAGTCCAGGGCTCTCGCCGCAAGCTGCAGGTGCCATTGATTCATGGCGTTGCCGAGATTAGAGCTGGCTCTGCAAAGTCTGGTTGGCCTTGCGGATTTTCTGCCGGCTGGCTTCCCGGTCAGCGCTGATGCGACCGGCAAGGTCCGGGTCTGCAACTGCCAGTATCTGTGCGGCAAGATAGCCTGCGTTTTTAGCCCCGGCCTTACCCACTGCCACCGTCGCCACCGGAATTCCCCCTGGCATCTGCACTGTGGAGAGCAACGCATCGAATCCGGAGAGCGGCCCGCTGTCTATCGGTACCCCGATCACCGGTCGGGTGGTATGAGCCGCCACCGCCCCGGCCAGATGTGCAGCCATACCGGCGGCACAAATAAACACTTCGCAATCTCTGGACACGGCGTCGGTGACATACTCCGCGGTATCCACCGGTGTGCGGTGTGCAGAAGTGACTCGCACCTCATGTTTTACGCCGAGCGACTTCAAAACCGCAACTGTCGCCTGCATCACAGGCCAGTCGCTATCCGATCCCATTAGAATGGCAACGAAACTCATTCACGCCTCCGCTTGTCAGTCCTCAGGTCCGGCTGATGACTGACTCAGGACTAAAGAGGGCGCCGAATATACCCGTCAGCCACACGCTGGACAAACCCGCCGAGCTCGAGCTCGGTCAAGCGGATGCTGCACTCCTGGCCGTTCAAGCCCAGTCGAGCAGCGATCGTGTCCACGCTCTGGGCTTCAAATCCGAGATGATCGAGCACCAGGATGGTCTCTTCGGTGAGTCCGGGTTGGTGAGCCGGCTCGGCACTCGCGACCGTTTCGGTGGGGGAGCTGGTGTGGATACCCAGCCCATGAAGCACATCTTGCGCCGATTCGATGAGCGCAGCACCCTGCTTGAGCAGTCGATTGGCGCCTTCGCTGTTGGGCAGGCCCGGAACTCCGGGTACCGCCATGACTTCCCGACCCTGTTCAAGTGCGAGGCGTGCAGTGATGAGCGAACCGCTTTTCGCCGAGGCTTCAATGACCACTACCGCGATGGCGAGCCCACTGATCAGTCTGTTGCGCTCCGGAAAGTGATACGGCAGTGCCCCCTGCTCGGAGGGATATTCGCTCAACAACAATCCGTCTGCATCCAGAATTCTACGCGCAAGTCCGCTGTTGGTGATGGGCTGCACCCGGTTGATGCCGCTTCCCAACACGGCCAGGGTGCGACCGCCCGCAGCCAGAGCGCCCTCATGGGCAGCGCTATCGATGCCGAGTGCTAAGCCACTCACCACCAGCAGACCTCTTTGGGCCAGCGATCCACTCAAGTTGCGGGCGAACTCGAGGCCGTAACGACTCGCCCGCCGCGCACCGACAATCGCAATCGCGGGCTGTTCGAACACCCTCGAGTCACCCTTGCTGTAAAGCATCAGCGGAGCATCCGGTATACAGCCAAGTAGCGCCGGGAAGTCGCAGGACATCTTTGATCTCAGGTCTATGCCTCGTCGTCGACAATGTTCGAGGCGTCGATCAACTTTCCACCGCGCCTTGCGCTCGGCGCCAGCAAACGGGATTCCACCGTCATGACTGGCCGCCAAGGCCGCCAGCGCAGACCCGTTTGCCACCACAAGACGGCGAACGTTCGCTCGTGAACCGCCTTCGAGCAACAGTGATAGCGCTGCCGCGTCCAGGGCGGCCGCTCGAGCGGTTTTCGAGAATTCCAGGGCCTCTGGGGAATCTTCTGATGACTCTTTATCTGCCAAGCTTCCGAAGCGCTCCGATCGTGCAAATCGATCGGGGCAACTATGCGCAAGGCCTGCTACAGCCGCCAGGGAAAGAAAGCCGGATGCGGGTGCGAGGCGCACCCGCCGGCCTGCAAGTCAGAGAGGCAGGCTATGAATCTGTCAGGGACTTCGGGCCTCGTCGCCGACCGCGAGAGGTCGTTCGGTAACCATCGTCAGCGCATAGGAGAGTTTTTCGAAGGTTCTGAACACCATCATCAAGCCTGCCCGTTCGCTGGGCAGACGGATCGTCTCATTGGAAATCCGATCTCGCGACAGTGCGCCTTTTTTGTATATGGCAAGCACATCACCCGCTTCGATGCCTTCCCGCGCGCCGCGGTTGACCACCACCACGTCGAACTGACCGACCTGGGTTACCCCGCCGACCACCGCCACGATCAAGCCACGGATGTCACCTTCAGGCGCGCTGGGGAAGAAGGTGGAGTCCACCCGCCGCTCCTCGGTGGGCAAAATTCGATCGCCGATCTGAACTTCTTCGCGAGTATCGGACATCAGCATGGTGGCAATATCGTCTTCCTGACCAACAACCTGCCCGAGCCCGATGTAGGTCGCTTCGCGTCCAAGCACCTCTTTGGTGACCGGATCCACATACAAAGGCCCGCGTCGCACCACATTGAAGCTCTCGCTCTCAGGCAACACACCCCGCACATAGAGTCTATCACCGGCCCCGAGCACCAGCCGCTCGGACTCACCCTGCATCACATAGGGCGCGCCGCTGAGCGCGACGGGGTCGACGATACGGTTCTGGACCAGGAAGCCCTGTATCGCATCCAGTCGAATGCTGGGAATCGCAGACTCCAGCGGTTCATAGCGAATCTGAGGTGTCAGACTTTCGGTATCCGATGGGGTCATGCGCACGGTTCGTCCCGCATCGCCTCGCTCCAGGACCAGTTGCGGCATGCCGTCCGTGTAGACCAGAGCAATTCGGTCACCCGGATAAATCAGGTGCGGATTGTCTATTTGTGGATTGATCCGCCATATCTCAGGCCACAGCCAGGGGCGTTCCAGAAAAACTCTGGCGATGTCCCACAGAGTATCGTCTTTGACCACCGTATAGACGTCCGGATGGTCGTTCTTCAGATACTGGCTGATATTGTCCGTCGCGCCAGAAACCGAAACGGCCAGGCTGGCGAGCAGCCCGAGCAGGGCGAGGTGAACGGTGCGCGATTGGCTCATGTTTCGAAACATGTTTTGAAGTTCCTTTTAATCCGAGCTGCTATCATGATCAGCTATTCGGTATCAGCGCTGACTGTCCCGGACGTTCCGTTTGAAGCTTCACTCTCAACGTGCCGTCATGGCGGTTGAAAGGCAGTCTTCAAGCCGTGAATTTCGGGTCCGATTCCTTCGGCTGTCGTCAAAAAAGTTTATACTCTTCACAATCTTAGCAGCCTGAATTAGACCAATACTAGAGATAGATCACATCGGTTAATCAAGACGCTAATTAATCTGCTCATCGAGCTTTCGAATATCAAAACAACCCTATGGCAATTCTGGACATCCTCGAATATCCGGATCCGAGACTCCGAACTCAGGCCCAGCCTGTCAACGTAGTAGACGATTCCATTCGTCGGCTGATCGCCGATATGCTCGAGACCATGTACGAGGCGCCGGGTATCGGCCTGGCGGCGAGCCAGGTCGACGTCCACCTTCGAATCATCGTCGTGGATGTCTCAGAAAACCGGGATGAGCCTCACGCTTTCATCAATCCCGAGCTGACTCTTATCGGTGAGTCGGTGGAATTCGAAGAAGGCTGCCTCTCCATACCTGGATTCTACGAACCGGTCAGCCGTGCTGAAGGCGTGCGAGTCAGAGCGCTCGACACCGCTGGCGATGTGATCGAGCAGCAATTCGATGGGCTGCTGTCCGCCTGCGTGCAGCACGAGAACGATCACCTGGACGGTAAGCTCTTCGTCGACTACCTGTCTGTGCTGAAACGCTCCCGAATTCGCAAGAAACTGGAGAAGCAGCAACGGCTCCGTGCCTGAGGCGGTCATGAGAAGCCCCGATCGGTCCTCGCTCAAGAACGTTGGATTGCGCCTTGGATTCGCCGGTACACCGGCTTTTGCGGCCACGGTGCTCAGCGGGCTGATCGCCGCCGAATTGACGCCAGTCGTGGTATTCACCCAACCCGACCGTCCCACCGGTCGTGGTCGCACGTTGAAACCCAGCCCGGTGAAAGCGCTGGCCGCGAGCCAAGGTATCGGAGTGCTTCAGCCACAATCTCTCAAGGGCGTATCGCTCGAGGAATACGCTCTGGACATGCTCATTGTCGTGGCTTACGGGTTGCTGCTGCCTGCCCACGTGCTCAAAGCACCCCGGCTTGGCTGCCTGAACGTTCACGCCTCCCTGTTGCCGCGCTGGCGCGGTGCCGCGCCGATCGAACGCGCCATTATCGCCGGTGACAACGAAACCGGCGTCTGCCTGATGCAGATGGACGAAGGTCTGGACACCGGGCCAATATATGCCTGCAGGCGCACGGCTATCGACGACGATGAAACGGGAGGGAGTCTCGATAAGAAGCTGGCCGCCCTCGGTACCCGTCTGCTGCTCGAACATCTCCCAGAGATTGCTGCTCTCACCCCGACACCCCAGTCGGAGACCGGCATCACCTACGCCCACAAGCTGACCAGCAAAGACAGTGTACTCGACTGGAATCAGAGCGCCGAGACGATCGCCTGCCAGGTGCGGGCTCCGGCGGACCGTGGTCCGGCGTGCGTGTTCAGCCCG
>QIDL01000127.1 GCA_003228415.1 Gammaproteobacteria bacterium
GCCGCCGGTCAACTGATTCGCTTGCTGATACCGCGCATTCTGCTCAGGGGCTACTATAATTGGTTGGCGTTCCTGTTGGACTTCATCGCGCTCAGAGCCGATGTGCTTGCCGCGACGGATGCGCGTGATGCGGCGGCTCTCGATCCTTATGTATTCACGCGGGAAGCCTTTTATCAACGGCGTAAGTTTCAGATATACGACGGACAGCCTCCGGTAGAGGACTTCTTTGAAGATTTTGAGGAGTAGCAGCTATTGCGTGGGTCTGCATCGTACTCAGGTTTGCCGCAAGAGACTGAGCGGTGAGTAAACTGATTTCCTGGCTCGGTGGGTGGGTGAGACTGGTCACCGACCATGCATGGCTGACTCTGATCTGCATCAGCCTGGTGACCGGCATTGCCGCTCTCATTTCTATCGATCGGTTCAAGATCGACTCCGAACTGAAAAATCTGATTCATCAGGACGCACCCTGGCGGAAAGATTTCGACGACTACCAATCAAAATTTCCGCAGCTGGTTGATCCTGTCATCGTCGTCATCAGTGGGGAATCCTATATAGCGGTCGAAGACGCAACGATCGCGATAGAAAGCGAAATGCGCAGCCGCTCAGACCGCTTCATGTCGATCTACTCGGCCTTGAGCGGTGGATTCTTCAGGGATCACGCCTTGCTGTATCTGGCCAGAAATGAGCTTTTCGAGATCACCGATCGGCTTGCCGAGGCGCAACCTGTCCTGACTGCGGTTGCCGAAGATCCAAGTCTCAGAGGGGTGCTGCACCTCGTTGAAAGTGGGATTGAAAACGGCGGGGTGGAGCGATCTGCCCTCGATATGATCATCGATCGACTGTCGGCGTCTGCCGGGCGACTGCTGTCCGGAGAAGATGCCAGGATTGCCTGGGGGGATGAATTTTTTCAGCAGGAAGGACGCTGGTACCGGTTGATCGTTGCCCAGGCGCAACGAAATTTCGACGAGCCGCTGCCTAATGCGCAGGTCATGGCAACCCTCCGGGAAATTGTTGGTGATCTGGCTCCGGATGGCGTGACGGTGGGTATTACCGGAGAGGTGGCACTGGCGCACGAGGAGATCGAAGCCGCGATCACCGGCGTGGCGCTGGCGGGTTGGATCGCCGTAGCCCTGCTGTTGGTGATACTGGTGGTTGGCGTGCGCTCGCTTCAGATCATCATTGCTACATTTCTGATGCTGGCTATCGGCATCGTCTGGACGTCGGCTTACGCCATGCTGGCCGTCGGCGAATACAATACGTTGTCTCTGGTTTTCCTGGTGATGTTCTTCGGTCTTGGCGTTGACTTCGCGTTGCACTTTTCGCTGCGCTATCAGGAGGCCGTCAATCTACACGAGGGCGACCGCCGACAAGCCCTTGTGGCCTCAACCGAAAGTGTGGGGGGGGCGATTCTGCTGTGCACGCTCACAACCGCGATCGGATTTCTCGGTTTCTGGCCCACGGATTACAAAGGTCTGGCAGATCTCGGTGTGATCTCGGCAGGCGGCATGTTGGTCGCGGCGTTTCTCACCTTCACCTTTCTCCCGACATTCTATGCTGTCTCGGGCCGCATTCGACCGCATGTAGTGGACCTACCTTCCGCGGAGCAGACTGTGGGGTGGCTGATCCGACACCGTATCGGGGTGGTGGCGGTGGTTGCGGCGTTTGCCGGGGCGGCGGTGATGCTCGCGTGGCAGGCGAAATTCGACTTCAGCGTGCTCGCGCTCAAGGATCCGGACGCACCATCAATGCGTACGCTTCGGGAATTGCAGGCAGAGCAGATCACCAATGACTACTCGCTCAACGTAGTGACATCTTCAGTGCCTGCAGGGACAGTTCCCCACAGTACAGAAGCAGGTGCATTGCAGGCTCGGGTTCTGGAAGATGCCGAACGGCTCAGAAATCTGGATACGGTTGCGACGGTAACCACACCCTGGAATTATCTTCCCACCGAACAGAACGACAAGCTCGAAATACTGCAGGAACTCGAGCAGCTACTCTATAGTGCGCTGGTGCCCACACGCCGTGCCCAGCCGCCTGGCGGCGATGAAAATCGCAGGTCGATATTGTCTCTCGCAGATAGGCTGGTTGGCGGCGATGAGAAGATCAGACAGTTTGAAGATCGGTTGAGGAGCGTTGCCGAATTAGACGATCAGGGGATAGGTCGTTGGCAGGTGACCGTCCTGGAAGAGTTGGTAGACGAACTGGAGTGGTTGAAGCGGGCCATTTACGTCGAGAAGGTATCCTTCGGGGATCTGCCTGAGGGTTTGCGCGAAAGAGTCATGTCCGCTGATGGGAGCTATTTGACGGTGGTGGTACCGTCCCGGGACGTATCCGAAGTTGAGGCGCTTCGAGAGTTCATAGAGTCTGTCCGGAAGGCCACTCCCACAGCCACCGGGAGGCCGGTAATAGAGTGGGGTGTTGGTGAGATCGTTATCAATGCCTTCACCGAGGCGCTGATCATTGCTTTGACGGGTATTGTGATCGTACTGTTTCTGACGTTCAGACGAATCAGGGATGTCGTACTTATTCTGGTGCCGCTGGTTCTCGCCGCGTTACTCACTCTGGCGTTCTCTGTGGCATTGGGGATGTCTTTGAACATGGCGAATATTCTGGTGTTGCCATTGATCTTCGGATTGGGAGTGGACAATGGTATTCACATGGTCGACCGGTTTAATCGTGCCGGGAACGTCTCTCACCTGATGCACTCCAGCACGCCACGCGCGGTCATGCTCTCAACCTTGACCACGGTAGGCACCTTTTCAGCACTGGCGCTGTCACCGCACCAGGGTACGGCGTCGATCGGCGAGCTGTTGACGATTGCGGTAATGATTCTATTCGCGTTGACGGTGTTTCTGTTGCCGGTGTTGTTGTCTTTCAGCCAGCGTTCGATCGAGGAATCTATGGGCTCCGCATGATTCGAACGTTCGGCTGGATCATGTGCCGTAGATTAGACAGCGGTAGCGGCTTGCTGAAGAGATAGCCCTGGGCGTATTCACATCTGTGGGTAAGGAGAAATTCGAGCTGTGCCTTGGTTTCGACACCTTCCGCGACCACTTCCATGTTCAGCTTGTGAGCCATGGCTATTACTGCAGAGGTAATCGCCTTGTCATCGGAGCTGCTCGGGATGTCCATGATGAAGCTGCGATCCACTTTGACTGTGTCTATGGGGAATTTTTTCAGGTAGCTCAGCGACGAATACCCGGTACCGAAGTCGTCTATGGCGAGTCTGACGCCCAGGTCGTGAAGTCGATGCACGGTCTGGTTGGCGGCGTCGACATCGCCCATCAACATGGTTTCGGTTATCTCGATTTCGAGGGTTGCGGGATTCAATCCGGTTTCGCGCAGGCTACGTTGAATCGTCGATACCAGGTTGGGATCTTTGAACTGGCGTGGTGAGATGTTTATCGCGATCTGGAAGTTTCGTTGGGCCTGCTCACAGAGCAGGCTTCCGGTCTGGCATGCCTCCGCGATTATCCAGTTACCCATATCTACAATAGCACCGGTTTCTTCGGCTACCTCGATGAATTCAACGGGTGCCAGCACGCCTCTTTCAGGATGATTCCAACGTATGAGGCATTCCACTCCGACGATCTGCTGATCGGATAGACGAACCTTCGGCTGGTAGTAGAGTTCGAATTCGCTACGCTCCATTGCGCGTCTGAGCTCATATTCTGTCTTGAGCCGTTTGATCGCATTGGTGTTCATTTCTTCGCTGTAGAACTGATATATGTTGCGGCCGGCCTCTTTGGCTCGATACATGGCGAGATCTGCGTTTTTCGTCAACGAGTTCGGGTCCGTGCCGTCCTGTGGAATAATGGTGATTCCAATGCTGGTAGTGATGACAAGCTGGTGCCCGGAGATTGTAAGGGGTTGTCGAAGGGTCTTGAGAATCTTATCGGCTACCAGACTGGCATCGCTGGGTGACTTTATGTCGAATAGAAGAATAGTGAATTCATCACCCCCAGGCCGAGCAACGGTGTCTTCCTTGCGAACGCAGCCAGTCAGGCGAGTCGAAATCTCCTGTAGCAGTATGTCGCCGATCTCGTGTCCGAGCGTATCGTTGACACGTTTGAACTGATCCAGATCCAGATAGAGAAGCGCAGACAGATGGTTCGAACGTTGTGCATGATCGATGGCCTGGCCCAGTCGGTCGTAGAACAGCCTGCGGTTGGCGAGGTTGGTCAGGGTATCGTAGAAGGCCATACGCTCCATTTTGCGTTGGCTGTTCTTCATTTCCGAGATATCGGCGATTTGACCTATTAGATACGCTGGTTCGCCTGCGGAATCCCGCTGCATGACGATGTGGAAGTTTGTCCATATTTCGAGACTGTCCTCTCGGAGCATTCGTCGTTCGGTGCGGACGGTATCATCGCCTCCGTTGATCAACCGGTCGAGGGTTTCCTTGAGTTGACCACGATCTTCCGGTGGGATCAGCCGGGAAATATGAATTCCCTCCAGGGGATCTTTCTCATATCCCAGAACTTCGGTTGCAAAATTGTTGGCCTGAAAAATATTCCCATCGAGGTCGATGAGTACGATTCCGACGGGAGAATTTTCGAATGCGCCTCTGAACCGTTGCTCGCTCAGCTTTAGATTCTCCTCGGCTTGCCGCAGATCGTTTACGTTCTTTACGATACACAGAATGCAGGGTTCTTCGTTGATTTCAATAAAGGTCGCAGAGACAAGAGACTGGATACGACGCCCACTTTTCGCAATGAACTGCATTTCTCGACTTGAGAAGGAACCCTGTGCGGCCAACTGACTTGTTGCCTCCTCGAGTTCGTTGGCGTGGTCGAAAACGTTCAGGTCGTAAACGGATTTTCCAAGCAACTCCGCTCGTGAGTAGTCGGAAGCAAGCAGGAAAGACTCGTTGATGTCATAGATGGACAGGTC
>QIDL01000507.1 GCA_003228415.1 Gammaproteobacteria bacterium
ATCTGCCACCAGATAGGCATCGGCTCCGTAGTCTAGTACATAGAGCGCTTTGCCACTCAATCGGTCGCCGTCGCTTTTGATGCCGCCATCCTGACGTGCGGCGATTGCATCGCCCATCGCGATGCCCACCCTTTTCTCACCCGTCATGAGTCCGGCCAGCAGGTCACCCGGATTCGCACCGGCCGCCTGCAACGCCACGGGCGCCATGACCGCTGTTCCAACGAAGGGTGCGGGTGCGGTATGGGCGCCGAGTGCTTCGGCCACGATGGCAGCGTCGAGCGCCGTCATAGCCAGGCCGCCAGCGCTCTCTTTGATGAGAATTCCCGGTACGCCCAGCTCCACCAGTCCAGGCCAGACATCGGTATCCGGCGCCTCTACGAACTCGCGAACGCGCTCCAGAGAGCTCGCCTCATCGAGAAATCTGTTGACGCTGTCTTCGAGGAGCGTCTGTTCTTCAGATAATCCAAATTCCATGACTGATTTCCTGCTGCTTGATACTGGACTACTTGGGAGCGCTCAGTTGGCCTTTCTCGAATTTCGGTTCTTTCGGGAGCCCGAGGCCGCGTTCGCTGATAATATTTTTCTGAATCTGTGAGGTACCACCGCCGATGATGAGGCCCAGGAAGAACATATACTGGCTCTGCCAGGAACCGTGATCCTTGAGGTAAGGGTTGTCATCGTAGGCAAGACCATTTTCGCCCATGACATCGATGGCCAGTGCTTCCAGATCGTGGCGCAACTCGGTTCCCTGCAATTTTGTGATCATGCGGGCAAGCCGGGCATCGCTATTGTTCAGGCGTGCGGAAAGCACTCGAAGGTCATTGCAGCGCAAAGCCATCACCCGACCCTGGATCTGCATCAGACGATCGCGATAGACGGGACTATCGATCAGTCGTTCTCCGAAGATCGTCTCGCTCTTCATCAGGTCGATGAGGCTGTTCAGCCGCGTCAGGGTGATGTCCGGGTTGCCGAGCGAATCGCGCTCGTTGCCGAGAATGGAATTGGCCACCATCCAGCCCTGACCCCGCGCGCCGACGATCTGGTCTTTCGGCACCCGGACGTCGGTAAAGAACACTTCATTGAAGTTTGCCACGCCGGTCATGTCGGCCAGGGGGCGGACTTCGATCCCGGGACTGTCCATCTTGAACAGTAGAAATGAAATACCCTGATGTTTGGGTGCTTCCGGTTCGGTGCGCACCAGGCAGAAAATCCAATCTGCCAGGTGAGCGGTAGAAGTCCAGATCTTCTGGCCGTTCACGACCCATTCGTCACCATCGAGCACGGCGGAAGTGGAGAGACTTGCCAGGTCGCTGCCTGCGCCGGGCTCTGAGTACCCCTGACACCAGATCATGTCGCCGCGCAGCGTAGGGGCGACAAAGGTCGCTTTCTGTTCTTCGGTGCCCATTTCCAGCAACGTCGGCACCAGCATGGAGATCCCCTGACCACCGAGGCCGCCGCTGATTTTTCCGCGGGCAAATTCTTCAGCGATGATGCGGGATCTAAGGATGTCAGGCTCTGCGCCATAGCCCCCGTACTGCTTCGGGATGGTGCGTGCCGCAAAGCCTTTTTCGATCAGCAGTTTCTGCCAGTTGAGCGTCGCTTCGGCGCGTTGCCCCTGGCCTCTGGGCGCCCGATCGCCGTGCTCGGTGATGAACGAGCGAACCTCCTCTCTGAAGGACTCGTATTCCGGTCCGTAGGAAAGATCCATCGGGTCACCTTACTTCTATTGCACTTGGGGGGATTCTACGCCAGTCGAGCCAGCTGTTCTCGTCGAACCAGATGCTTGAGTGCCCGACCGGTGGCGAAACGCTCGATTTCAGCCACGATATAGTCGGTGAGACGCTGAGTTTCGTTGCCGAGAGATCCTGCGATGTGTGGCGTCAGGAAAACGTTCGGCAGCTGGTAGAGGGGAGAGTCGGGTGGCAGTACTTCAGGCTCCGTGGTGTCCAGAATCGCAAAGATCCGCCCCTTGATAAGCTCCTGTTCCAGCGCCGGTTGGTCCACCAGCCTACCGCGAGCCGTGTTGATGAGAGTGCCCCCATCGTGCATCAGCGCCAGTTCCCGGGCGCCGATCATGTGGTGGGTGTCCTTGAGCAGTGGTGCGTGCAGGCTGACCACATCGGAGCCGGACATCAATTCTGAGAGACCCACCTTGGTCGCACCCAGATCTCGCGTCGCCAGGGGAGTAACGAACGGATCGTAGAGCAACAGGCGAAGATCGTATGGTCGAAGGTACTCCATGACCAGGCGACCCACGTGAGACGCACCGACGATCCCGACGGTTTTTCGGTAGTTCCCCACATCCGGCGCCTCCCGCGTCCAGGGCGCCCGATTTTCGTGCTCGGTGGTGTATAAGCGATTGAGTTGGATGACTTTCTTGTTGGCAAACAGAATCGCGGCCACGGTGTACTCGGCAACGGGCACTGCGTTGGCGGCGACCGCGTTGGTCACCAGAATTCCCCGCCGCCACACCACGTCATCGAGAAATCCCTTCACGCTGCCGGCAAGATGGGCGATCAGCTTCAATCTCGGCAAGCGATCGATGATGTCGGCGTTGATCTGTGGGCAGCCCCAACTGGTGACGAGCACCTCGATATGCGGCAGATGTTCGTCCATGGCATCGAAGTCTCGAAATGGCTGATCACTCACCAACTCCGTTACGCTGCCGAGTCGCTGCATGTGATCCGGCCTGACCAGCTCATCGCGGACCACCGGATGCATCACCATTGCGGTAGTGTGTGCTTTGGCCATGACCTGAAGAATACCTCATAATCCCCATGCATAACCCGCGCACGCCGGTAGTCGGTGCGCGCAGGCATGGCCGGTCGTCGGTCAAAATGAGGCGGAGAGAGTATGGATAGCCGGGCACAGGAGATGCTGCGCACGATGGCTGAGATGCAGGATCATCACAATCATCAGGTGCATCCGGACTGGCGCACTCAGCGCTACGAATATTATCGGGCCATCTGGGTGGAGTGTGCGGAGCTGCTCGATCATTTCGGCTGGAAGTGGTGGAAACATCAGAGGGCTGACATCGATCAGGTAAAACTCGAGATCGTGGACATCTGGCACTTTGCCTTGAGTGACCTGCTGCGAGCCGATGCTCTTTCGGACGAACTGGTGGCGCCGCTGATCTTCGAGATCGATCCGAGTCAGACCGATGAAGCAGCGTTCCGCGCCGCGGTGGAGCAGCTTGCCGCGACCACGCTGGCAGAACGTGCCTTTGTGATTTCGCCCTTCGTGAACGTCATGAAGACCCTGCCGATGGGTTTCGTGGAACTCTTCGATCTCTATGTGGGCAAAAATGTGCTGAACAATTTCCGCCAGGATCATGGATACAAGACCGGTGAGTATCAGAAGCTCTGGCACGGGCGTGAGGACAACGAGCACCTTGTCGAGGTGCTGCAGGAGCTGCAGTGCGACCCCGAAGACATACCGGCAGAGTTATATCGGACCCTCGAATCTCGATATCCGAGTTGATCGCGGGTTCCCGGGTCTCAGTCACTCTCTCCCAGAACCTGCCGATACGCCGCCGACGTTTCTGCATCGAAGCAGACGAAGCGGGCCTCACGCAGGTGTCTGCCGGTGTGTGCACGAACCGTTGCTATTGCGATGCGGGTCGAGGGTATCAACGGATAACCGAAAATACCGGTGCTGATTGCGGGGAAAGCGATGCTCGATAGCCTCGCGTTTTCGGCGATGGAAAGGCACCGCACATAGCATGACGCCAGTAAATCCGCTTCGCCACGCACGCCACCGGACCAGATGGGTCCCACGGTATGAATGACGTGCCGGGCGGCGAGTCGATAGCCGCTGGTCATTCTTGCCTGTCCTGTCGGGCAACCGCCGAGCGATCGACATTCTTCCAGCAGCTCAGGTCCGGCGGCACCATGAATCGCCCCGTCGACTCCGCCACCGCCCAACAGCGTCGTGTTGGCCGCGTTGACTATTGCATCTACGATTTCTCGAACGATGTCGCCCTGGACGACCTTGATGGTCAGCACGACGGTTACTCCTGTCACACCTGCACCATGAGCCCATATCATAGATCGGCCTCGGGGCAGATTGCACCGCTACTCCGGGCGTTCGACAATGACCTGCTATGGAAGCTGTAAATTATGATTGTGTCCTCGCGGCACGACTGAAGGATTGGCAACCGGATTACGTCGGCACGCTGGTTTTCATTCGACAGGATGATCGGGTGCTGCTGATCCGGAAAAAGCGTGGACACGGAGCCGGTAAGTTCAACGGCCCGGGTGGAAAGCTCGAACGCGATGAGACGCCGCTTGCGGGAGCGGTTCGGGAAACGCTTGAAGAGGTTCGGGTACAGGTCCGGGGAATCGAACTGTTGGGTCGCTTCAAATTTGTCGACCTCAGCGCGCCACAATGGTTCGGCTACGCTTTCCTTGCCCATGGCTTCGAGGGGTCGCCCGAAGAAACCGACGAAGCGGTACCGCATTGGTTTTCGGTACACGAGCTGCCTTTCGATGAGATGTGGGAGGACGATCGTATCTGGCTGCCGCGCTTGCTGGAGGGTGAACGGCTCGAGGGAGAGTTCCTGTTTGACGACGGCCGGCTTCTGGCGCACCGTCTTTCGCCTTGAGGGAGGCAAAATCGATGCGCATAGGCATTTCCGTCTGTTCCAGTTATCCGGGTATCGATGGTCGCGACGGAGCTCGGCACATGGTCGAGCGGGCTCGCGCGGCGCGCCACGCGAACCTGGATTCGCTGTTCGTCGGCGACCACCATGTGACTCCGACACCCTACTATCAGAACACTGCCATTTTTGGTCGCATGCTGGCCGAGTGGGGGGATAGACCGGCAGGGGCGTTGTTTCTATTACCGCTGTGGCACCCGGTGCTGCTGGCAGAGCAGGTGGCGACCCTG
>QIDL01000242.1 GCA_003228415.1 Gammaproteobacteria bacterium
CCCACTTTCCTCAGCCGATTTCCTATCGGCCCCACTCTCCTCAGCCGACTTCCTGTCGGCCCCACTCTCTTCAGCCGATTTCCTATCGGCCGATTTCCTGTCGGCCTTTTTCTGTTCCTTAGCCTCTTTCTTGTTCGCCTTGGCATCCTGCTTGTGAACCTTCTTGAACTGCGATGGATGCAGCACCGCCTGACGAACGCCATCTTTGAGATGCTGCAGGCGCTCGTTGAGCTTTTTGACCTCCAGATGTCCGCCTTCGGCGTGCTGACGTTTCATGCTGAGCGATGCGATGGCGGACATGACCATGAGGATGGCGACCACCACGGTCACCGCCTGGGCCAGGAAAAGCAGATAATCGAACAGGTAATCCATGGAGGAGACAGCAACGGGGAACCGGCTACTCTACTGCAGTTGCCCGGAGGGCGTCCAGAAGCTCCCGCTCGCACCCCAAATGGAAAATAAAATCTACATAAGCCAGCACATGGCCCAAAAACGCAGGGTTCGGTGCTTGAATCCAGCCTTCGAACCGTGTGATATAACGGAATGGCTTTACGCGCACTGCAGTCACACTTGGAGAGGACGTTCTTTGCTCCGGCCAGTCAGGGCATGGACGCCATCATCCGGCTTGCCATCGATGACGAGGAACTCATTTTCGAGATCAGCGAGGAGCAGATCCGCTTCTACGACGCCACGACTCTCGTACCCGACGCGACCTTTTACTTCGAAGACGTGGATATCGCCTGGGCACTGCTGTCTGGCCAGGCCGATGCCATCGGCGCCTTCATGGAAGGGCGATTCCGAGCCGATGGCTATCTGATGTGGGCGTTTACCATGATGGCCATGTTTCAGAGCAGCAGTCTTCCGGAGACCCCGACAGAGTGAGCACGGGCGCCACTGGTTAGCTGCGACCGGGCTCGACCTCGGTGATGAATTCATCGATCAGCCATCTGGAGATGGCCGTTTTCGGAGGGACGTCTGGCAAGTCGCCGATATCGAACCAGCGCGCCTCGGCGATTTCCTCGTCCTGGCAGACAATGTCGCCGCCTCGATACTCGGCGTGAAATCCGAGCATCAGCGAATTGGGAAAGGGCCAGCTCTGCGAGCCGAAGTAACGCAGGTTCTGTACGTCCAGACCCACTTCCTCCCGCACTTCCCGGTGCACGGTCTGTTCGATGGATTCACCGGGTTCCACGAAGCCGGCCAGGGTACTGAACATGCTGGTGGGCCAGTTGGCGTTGCGCGCCAGCAACATCTGCCGTCCACGGACGACGAGGACGATGATGCTCGGCGACAGCTTCGGATAGTTGATGAGTTCGCAACCCGGACAGCGCTTGGCCCGGTCCTCGGGATGATCTTCCATCTCATGGCCACAGCGTCCGCAGTACTGATGGCTGACATGCCACTCGACAATCTGCTGGGCACGTCCGGCAAGGGAGAACAATGCTGGCTCGACCCGCCCCAGCCAGTCCCGAAGCCCTGCCATGGCATAGCCTTCCGGCACCGAACCGCGCGCCTGCATGGCATAGCAGCAACGTCCCCGATGCTGCCCGAGATAGTGTTCGGATAGCACCTCGAGATCCATCCAGCGCAGTTCATCGCCCAGGACCGGTCGTGGCACCCCTTGCTCGGAGACGCAGACAAAGCCGCCGCGCATCTGTATGAAAAACCAGGCATCGTCGCGCGAAGACTCGGCCGGAGGTCTCACCAGGGATTCGAACTCGTTGGGGTCAATGGGCCACATGTCTCACACCCGCCTCGCACAAACCTGGAAGTCAGTGTCCTGTCTCACAAATAACCTGCATTTCAGAGGTCGCAGAATAGTCAAATGCAAGGCGGGTCCCGCCGGTAATATCTGGATATTGGCAAGGAACACAACGCCGTAGTTGGTTATTCTGCGACCTCCCGGAGGGCGTGCCCTGCAAGGTTTCTGGCCTCGTTGCGACTCTTGGCAATATCCAGATATTACCAGCGAGTCGACGCCTTGCCAGAAACCTTGCAGGGTACGCTGAACATGTAGGTTATTTGTGAGACAGGACACTATCGAAATTGTCGATGCAATTGCAAGTGCCCGCCGGTTCTGCTTTCCATGGACTACACCAGCTTGACCGATTATCTTTGCTGTTTCGCCCGAGCCATGAACTCTATCGGGTCGGGTTCAATGCAACATTTCAAGAAGGAGCACCAGCCGGTGGCTCACCGGCGTCGTCATGAGTAACGGCATCGATACGGCGTCTTTCTGGCACAACTTTCTCGGACCGGCACCTGAGTGGTACAAAGGCCTCATCGTGGCCTTTCTGGTCATCAATCCCATCCTGTTTCTGATCTCCCCGTTTGCGGCGGGCTGGTTACTGGTCGTGGAGTTCATCTTCACTCTCGCCATGGCACTCAGGTGTTATCCACTCCAGCCTGGTGGCCTGCTCGCCATCGAAGCAGTCGTCATCGGCATGACCAGCGCCGAATCGGTACGGGCAGAAGTATTCAACAACTTCCCGGTCATTCTGCTGCTCATGTTCATGGTCGCCGGTATCTTCTTCATGAAAGAGCTGCTGCTCTTCACGTTTACTAAAATCATTCTGGGAATAAGATCTAAGACACTGATATCTTTATTATTTTGCGCGGTAGCTGCATTTCTTTCTGCCTTTCTCGACGCCCTCACCGTCACCGCTGTGATCATCAGTGTCGCCCTCGGTTTCTACTCGGTTTACCACAAGGTCGCATCGGGGAAACAACTCTCCGACGATCACGAACACACCGATGACGATACCATCGGAGAGCTGCATCGAAGCGATCTGGAAGAGTTCCGCGCCTTCCTGCGCAACCTGCTCATGCACGGCGCCGTGGGGACGGCACTCGGCGGTGTCTGCAATCTTCTGATCGCCTATAAGGTGGACTGGCAATTCGTGGAGTTCTTCCTGCGCATGGCTCCGGTGACGATGCCGGTGCTGGCCGTCGGGTTGAGTACCTGCGTGCTGCTCGAACAGACCAAACGCTTCGGTTATGGCGCAAAGCTACCCGGGCCGGTACGGCAGATTCTCAACGGATTCGATGAGGAAGAAACCAGAAAACGTTCGAATCTCGATCGTGCCCGGCTGGTTGTACAGGCCAGTGCCGGGCTGGTTCTGGTGGTGGCATTGGCCATGCACTGGGCAGAAGTTGGTCTGATCGGACTCATGGTGATCGTGATCCAGACCGCTTTCAACGGCATCATAGAAGAAAATCAACTCGGCAAGGCGTTCGAAGATGCCCTGCCCTTCACCGCCCTGCTGGTGGTTTTTTTCGGTATCGTTGCGGTCATCGAAGACCAGCACCTGTTTACTCCGGTGCTCGACTACGTGCTGGCCCTGGATCCAGGCGAACAGCCCGGCATGCTCTACATAGCCAACGGTCTGCTATCAGCCATCAGTGACAACGTTTTTGTCGCGACGATCTATATCAACGAGGTTTATGACGCCTTCAGCGCCGGTAAGATCGACCGTGCGCACATGAACGTGCTTGCGGTCGCGATCAACACCGGCACCAACATCCCCAGCGTTGCCACCCCCAACGGCCAGGCCGCGTTTCTGTTCCTGCTGACCTCGTCGATCGCGCCTCTGATACGGCTGTCGTACGGGCGCATGGTGATGATGGCACTGCCATACACCGTGACCATGGGGATCACCGGGTGGTTCGCTGTGGTGTACTTCCTGTAGACCCGCTGAGCAGGCGCCGCCAGCGACTGCCGTGCTCGGCCTGGGCATCCAGTCTGTCGAGCCAGGCCTCATGGTCCGCCAGGTCCTCGGGGGACGCTTCGATGACCTTGAGGGCCGATCGATCCGGGTCGATACGGGTGTCCGCGTGACTCGATCCGGAGTCCAGCGCCTCATCCTCATCGGCCGCGAACAGGGCCGTCTGTCCACCTGTCATCAGCAGGTAGACGTCGGCCAGAATCTCCGCGTCGAGCAATGCCCCGTGCAGGGTTCGCGCCGAATTGTCTACCTGGTAGCGCCTGCAGAGCGCATCGAGGCTGTTTTTCTGACCTGGGTGACGATGTCGCGCCAACGCCAGGGAATCGGTGATGCGACAGAGGTTGCTGATTTTGTGGGTCGGTTTCGATAACAGAGAAAATTCGTGATCGAGAAATGACACATCGAACGGAGCGTTGTGAATAATCAGTTCTGCCCCGCTCAGGAATTCGAGAATTTCATCCGCCAGTTCAGCGAATGTCGGTTTGTCCGCGAGGAATTCGGCGCTGATCCCGTGTACCTCGAACGCCCCATCATCGATTTCCCGGTTCGGATTGACATACTTGTGCAATTGCCGGCCGGTAAACCGACGATTGATCAACTCCACCCCACCGATCTCGATAATCCGATGGCCTTCGGCCGTTTCCAGCCCGGTGGTTTCCGTATCGAGCACGATCTGTCGCATTTTCTACCGCTTCTTCCCGCGCATCCTGGAACCCTGATAGCGCTCCGGTGAATTCCCGATCGCTCCGAGTACCCGAGGGTCAACCCTGTTCAGAGGCCCATAACATCTCATCGATGGCATCGTTGGCCGCCTGATCGACGCGCTCGTTTTCCGGATGACCACTATGACCCTTGACCCAGCGCCAGTCGATCTCATGTGCGGCGGCCAGACCGTCGAGTTCTAGCCAGAGATCTTTGTTCTTGACCGGTTTTTTTGCCGCCGTCCGCCAGCCATTCTGCTTCCAGCGCGGCACCCACTTCGTCACACCCTGACGGACATATTCCGAGTCTGTGGTCAGACGAACTTTGCCACTTCGTTTCAAGGCAGCCAGACCGGCGATGGCGGCGCGGAGTTCCATCCGGTTGTTGGTGGTTTCCCGCGCGGCTCCCCGTATGAGCTTTTCCACACTGCCATAGCGCAACAAGGCAGCCCAGCCACCGGGACCGGGATTACCCCGGCAGGCACCATCTGTAAAAATCTCAACCAGGGTCTTCGATCCTGTCCAATCCGGCCTGCTCGCCTCGAACCGGCAACCTGGCAATCCGAGCGCTGATTTTGGGATAGGCGGCCGGTGCGAGCTTCCGATCCCGAGCGCTGCTGGCGGTCCAGTCGGGTCGGATCGCCGCCACCTGCTTGACCGCGGAAATCACATAAACGCCGCCGAATGGCAGCCGATGCCCGGCAGCCAGCGACCGAAGTTTCTGCCACATCGCCGCGTTACGCTCCCGAGTGGGGAAAGGTAAGCCATACGCAACATATTTGACTTCATGCTGCAATTCAAAGCCAAGCACCGTCAGCCAGTCCAGGAGCCGCCTGGAACTGACGAAACGTAACCCGCTGAAACTGTCCCGAAACAGACGCGCATAGGCTCCTCGTACACCCCAGAGGCTCCAGGGATTGAATGAGACGATGAGCAATCGCCCGCCTGGCGCCAGGGCCCTGGAAAACTCGCGAATGGCAGTTCGTGGATCCGCCGCGGTTTCCAGAACGTGGTGCAGCACCACCGCGTCGAGGGAATTATTCGGCACCGGAATTTCATGCACATCGCTCTCGAACTCCGCCAGGTCCTGACCGATGGCCTCATCGGACGCCGGCAGCGGAAGCGTCGTCGATGGTGAGAGGAGAAATCGATTACGAACCATGCACCCGCGCACGGTATCGAGCAACGAGGTGTGGCAGCCTGCCCAAAGCAGCGTATCTCCGTGAAAACGCCTGGCACACTCACCCACAATGGGCGTCTGCTCGGCGAGGAGGCGCCTACCCAAGGACGTTTTGAACCAGGCCGCGAGTCGATCTAGGGAGGAAGTTGCCAAGTGCAGGGACATATCGCAAAGTACTCGATCCATTTTGACCTCAGCTCGTGATGACCGCAAGCATGAAGCCGTTTATTGCTACCGCGATGATCGTGATCACTCTGTCTGTGATCACTCTGTCTGGTTGTCAGCACAACGCTGTGACGAGTCCGCGCGGGACTCTGGATGCCGATGTGCTGGCCGCCCTCATCGAGCCTCAATTACCGCCACCGGCTTTTACCGAGGGTCACCTGATAGCACCGGGAGTGACGATACCCGATCCCGACCTCTGGCGGGACATCCGCAACGGTTTCAGCCTGACCCGCCACACCGATCAAAAGCGCGTTCAACAGGAGCTGCGTTGGCTGCAACGCCATCCGCGCTATCTACCCAATATGGAGCCTCGTCTGGCCCGACATCTCGCCTACATCCATCAGCGAGTGGTGGAACGAGGCCTGCCGAGTGAGCTTGCGTTGCTGCCGATCGTGGAGAGCGCGCTCGATCCGTATGCATTTTCTCATGGCGGCGCCGCCGGTCTCTGGCAGTTCATTCCGGCCACCGGTAAACGCTTCGGGCTCGAGCGCAACTGGTGGTATGACGGACGCCGCGATCCGGTGGCCGCCACCGAAGCCGCATTGGACTACCTGGAGAGTCTCCATGGCCGGTTCGGCGACTGGTATCTGGCTCTGGCCGGGTACAACGCCGGTGAAGGAAATGTCAGCCGGGCCCAACGCCGTGGCCGAAAAGGCGCCGGATTTTTCGAGCTTAAACTGCCGAGAGAAACCAGCGCTTACGTGCCGAGGCTGCTGGCCCTGGCACAACTGGTGGCCGACCCGGCAGCACTCGGGGTCACCCTGCCGCAGTTGTCTCCGGACGTCCCTTTCCTGGTGGTCGACACGGGCAGTCAGATGGATCTCAGTGTGGTCACCAGGGTCACCAACATCGACATAGACACGCTCTATCGGTGGAACCCGGCATTGAACCAGTGGTCTACCCCGCCGAGCGGTCCGCATCATCTGTTGTTGCCGGTGGACGAAGGGGCTGATGCGGCAATACAGATCGCCGCGGTCCCTGAAAACGAGCGCGTGGAATGGCTACGGGTGAAGGTAAGATCCGGCGATACCTTGAGTCAGCTGGCTCATCGCTACCGGACCGACATCACCAGTCTGAAGAAAGCGAACGGCATCAGTGGTACACGAATCGCTGCCGGGCAGTCACTGCTGATCCCCAGGTCATCCTCCGCCCTGGCAAATCCAGTGGCCGCTCGTACCCAGGGAAGCCTCTACGTCGTGCAGTCGGGCGATTCTCTGTGGACCATCAGCCGCGCTTACGATGTTCCCATCAACACCCTCATGAAAGCCAACCACGTCGGTCCAAAAGACTACCTGCGGGTCGGACAGAAGTTGACCCTGCCGGGTCACGTTCAAACAGTTCAGCAGGTCTCTCGACCGGCCCAGATTCGCAAGGTCCGTTATGGCGTGAAGAAAGGCGACTCGCTGGCCAGGATCGCCGGGAAGTTCAACGTCCGAGTCACCGACATAGTCAATTGGAACAAACTCAAGATCGGCGCATACCTGCAGCCCGGCCAGATTCTCTTGCTGTACATCAACGCATCTGCCACCGGTGCCGATTGAAACCCACCTGGAGTGACTGCGGTCGCTCCTTGGAGTGACTTAAGGTCGCTGAATCGATGAGTCCTGCTCCAGGGCATTGTAGAAACCCTCGAAATCGAGACTCGATGAGCGGGAGGCGAGGAATTGCCGGACTCCATCGATCTCGATTTCTGTCATGGTAGACAGATCGCCGTCTACGACTCTTGTCATAGTGACCACGTAACGCTCTCCGGCAGGTCCTTC
>QIDL01000493.1 GCA_003228415.1 Gammaproteobacteria bacterium
ACCTGGGCGGAGGCGATGAAACAGTCAAAGCCAGCCCCTGAACCCGCATCGATGACCTTGTCACCTGCGTCGAGGCTCCGCAATATGAATGGGTTCGCAACGCCCGCGAACGACTCCACCGCGCGTTCAGGCAGAGAGTCGACTAATGTCGAATCGTATCCAAGGCGACGCGTGAGCGGGCGCCCGGTGTGGAAGTGATACTGTCGGTTCGGCTCCGTGGCAACCTCGCGATACTTGCTCTTAACCTCTTCGCGAAGGGCGGTCGAATCGACGGGAAGTGCATCGGTCATCTCTATTCTCCCGGTTTTGTTGCGAGAGTCACGATCCTGCTCCGTAGCAATCGGTCGTTAACTCAAAGTGAAAGTATCCAAATTTCTGCTCCTTGTTGGCGGGAGTAATATGGATATCCTGTGCTTCAGACACCAGATTGAAGTCATCGCCAAGCTCTGCGCACAACTTTTCCGAATCATATCGAACTATGTCGAGTTCGCTGCACCGCGTTGGTCCATCTATGGCAAAAGACGCGATAATCACGTGCCCGCCCGGGGTAAGCGAACGCCTCATCACGTTGACATAGCTCTGGCGATCCTGGCTATCGGTCAGAAAATGAAACGTTGCGCGATCGTGCCAGAGCTTGAACGGATGAGGGGCAACAAACTCGGTTACATCGGCTTCGAACCATTCCACTCTGGCTGCTCGCTCGCCCAGCCGTTTTTGTGCATGCGCCAGGGCAGCCGCTGAAATATCGAGCACTGCTGGAGATGTGAATCCCTCATCAATGAGACGGTCGACCAGAACAGATGCTCCAGCGCCTACGTCAATCATTGGATCAGCTCTTGCGATCCCGGCCTCATGAATCAGCTCGAGGGAAAGCTCAGGTTCCTGCTGGTACCAACTGACTTTTATAGGTGATATTTCCTGGTATACCCTTTGCCAATGATCTTTCCCGTTGACCCTGCCCATCAACTGTTGCGCACCGAATTGGTTTCAACAGGCAGTCCGGCGACCCGCCATTCCGGAAACCCTTCTTCCAGGCGGCGCACGTTGAACCCGTAAGCCCTGAGAGCGGCAACCGCTTCGAAGGACAGAACACAGTAGGCGCCGCGACAATAGGCAACGATTTCCTGGTCTCCGGGTAGCTCGGCCAGGCGGACCTCCAGGTCTCTCAGAGTGATATTGAGTGCTCCCGGTAAATGTCCCGCGCGGTATTCGTCTTCCGGGCGAACGTCGATTACGGTCACGAGTCCTTGCCGCATTCGCTCGAGCAGTTCCTCTCGCGACACGGGTTCCAGTGCATCCCGTTCATGGAAGTAACCGTCCACGATCTGCTTTACCTCGGCGACGTTTCGTTCGGCAACCCGCCGCAATTCGGCCAGAAGATCGAGCACCGAGTCGTCAGCAAGACGGTACAGAACGCGCTTCCCATCCTGTCGGGAGGACAGCAATCCTGCCCGGCGCAGCTGGCGAAGGTGTTGCGAGGTATTCGCGAAGGACAATCCGGCGCGTTCCGCAAGGGAGTCGACGCTTCGTTCGCCCTGCGCGACGAACTCCAGCAGCTCCAATCGATGGGCATGACCGAGTGATTTGGCGACCGTGGCAAACTGGGTGAACAGGGCCTTTTTCGCGTTTTCACTGGACATGGGCGATATTTGATTCAATCATTCAATTAAATAATTGAATGATAGTATCAGAATGTGCAGGCCAGACAAGGGGTGTTTCCGGAACGCACAACCTCATGTCCCTGTTACGGGTGAGTTTTCACCCGTATATCAGAGGTTCCCTAGTAAGAAGCTCCCTCTTCATTGAGGATATTCTGGTCGGACTTGGCGTCTTCCATGGCGTGGAGCACCGTCATGTCCTCGTTGATGGCGACTCCGATGCCTTCGAACAACTCCCTGGTCCTCGGTGTGATCAGACCTGCCCGAAGCAACGCCGGAATCATCAGATCTTTCAAAGAGTGCACCTGGCCCGGAGGTAAATCGGTCAGCAGACCCAATTCGCCGGCTTCTTTCATGCCTGCCGCAAAATCTGCCTGGTCTATACCGCTCACTTCCAGCACGCGGAGAAAGCCTTCTGTGACTTCGGTCTGGGACTCGACCAATATGCTCACGCCGTCAAATGCGTACTGCGCCAGATCTTCCACGTCGTCTTGATGCAACTTGGCGACGAGAGGTGTCAGGTAGGTGTGACCGAAAGACACGTGACGTGATTCATCACGCATGACATTGAAGGTAATCGACTTCAACAGGGGTTCATCGGTCTGGCGATACATATTGTTGAAAGCGCCCAGCGCCAGGCCTTCCACAATCATGTTCATGCCGATCATGACTTTTCGATAGTCTTCGGTCTGCAAGGTAACGTCGATGAGCTTTTTCAACCAGGGGTTCATCGGATAGTGCATCGCTATTTTATTCACATAGCGGTCATATACCTCAACGTGCCTTGCCTCATCCATGGTCTGGGTGGCTGCGTAGTACTTGGCCTGGATATCCGGCACTCCATGAGTAATCGTTGCCGCCGTCAATGTTGCGCCCTGTTCGCCATGCAGAAATTGCGAGAGCATCTGTGCTGTCGAGTGCGCGGTAAATGTCTCCTGCTGGGTTTGAGACAAACGATTGAAGAAAGGCATCTTGGCGTACGAGGAACCATCACGTCCCATGATCGGATTCGAGGGATCGATCGGCGTGTCCCACTCCAGGTCGTCAGCGTTCCACTGGTTGTTCTTCGCGCGTATATAGAGATCGTGAACTTTTGGAATATTGCCGTCATAGTCAAAATTCCAGCTCATATCGGTGACGGTTTTGTACGCGTCAACCAGATTTTCTTTTACTTCATCGTTGTCTGTGGTTGTGTCCAGTGCTGTGATCGTCATTGTCGTGCTCTTCGCTGATTCAAGTAATACACATTCTAGAGATTCACTCTTCTATCCGATCTGACACAAATCAAATTCCCCTGCGATAGCGCTCCACATATGCCTTCTCATGAATGCGCATCCTGTTCAGTTGACTTTCCCCGGGAGACATCCGGTATGCTAGTGGTTCACTTTGGTTTTCAATGACCGCCAGGTAGATGGTGACGTGACAGTACATCCGTTAGATTCAGTTTTTCACCCCCGGGCCGTTGCCGTCGTGGGGGTACGCTCGAGTCCGAACACCGGCATGATGGGCAGCTTCTTTGATTCGTTGCTGGAAGCCGACTTCCCGGCGATCGGCGGTCTTTATCCCGTTAATCCCAAGGTCGACGAAATCAATGGCGTGCGCTGCTACAAAACGCTGCTCGACACACCCGATCCTGTCGATCACGTGATATCGCAGGTGCCGGCCGCCGTCGTTCCGGAACTGGTCGATCAATGTGTGGCCAAGAAGGTCCGCTCGATTCACTTCTTCACGGCTGGGTTCTCCGAGACAGGGGATGAGGAAATGGCCGGGGTCGAGGAGGCGATGATCGAAAAGCTTCGCGGTGCCGGTATCAGAGCCATCGGTCCGAATTGCATGGGACTCTATGTGCCCTCGAGCCGCCTCGCTTTCATGAGCGGGTTCCCCACCGAGCCGGGCAATGTATTCCTGCTATCGCAATCGGGCGCCAATGCTGGAGAGATCGTCCACGGGCTGGTGAGCCGGGGGATTCGGTTTTCCAAGGCCATCTCGTACGGGAACGGAGCCGATCTGCGTGCACACGATTTTCTCGATTATGCCGCCGCCGATCCGGACAGCGAGGTCGTTGCCGCCTACATCGAGGGAGTCCAGGACGGCCGCGCCTTCTTCGATGCGCTGAAACGTTGCGCCCGTGTGAAACCGGTCATCATCCTCAAAGGCGGCCGCACTCAGTCCGGATCGCTCGCCGCGCACTCGCACACCGGATCGCTGGCCGGATCGATCGAGATTTTCGACGCCGCCTGCCGCCAGGCCGGCGCCATGCGGGCCGAGACGATGGACGAACTCCACGATCTGGTTGTGGCGGCGTCAACCAATACTCGCCTGGTCAGCGGCAGGGGCGTTGCCCTGTTCGGTGGCGGGGGTGGCGGTTTCGCTGTGTTGTCAGCGGATGCGATCGACCGCGAAGGCTTGACCGTGCCGAAGATGCCCCGGAGCGCGGTCGAGAAGATGCGCGAATACGTACCCGTTGCCGGTAGCAGTGTTAACAATCCGATCGACGCCTTCCCGCCGGAAGAGCATCTGGAGGACATGCTCCGCCTCGTGGCGACGGCCCAGGGGATCGACATGATGTTCATGTCGCCCATGACCGGTTGGCGCCGCCCGCCGCCGGGCGCCAGTAAGCAGGATTCAAAGCGGGATGCCGATCTGAAGCAGAGTGCCCTGAAGCAGGGTGCCGAGTCGCCTCCTGACCCGGAGGCCGCCGTCAAGCAGATGATGGAGAACGCGACTAAGGCGGCGCAACAGATGTCCGACCTGCAGAACGACACCGGAACACCTGTGATTGGAATCCTGCGCAGTGGACGCATGGCTCGCATGATGGGTCAGAGCAGGACCGCCATGAGCGAAGCGGCGTATAAAAAAGGCATTGGCATTTATCCCAGTGTGGCCCGTGCCGCACGCACCGTTGCCCAGGTACTCGACTGGAAGGCGTATCGTAAAGGCCTGCCGGACATTTTTTCAAAAAGTCAGTCGTCATGAACATCGAATCGGTAGTGAATCAGGCGCGAGCAGAAGGACGAAGCCTGCTCAGTGAGATCGAGGCGAAGGAACTGCTGCACGACGCCGGGATTCCTGTCGAACGGGCGGTGCTGACCACCACCGAGGCGGAGGCGAGAACCAAGGCTGAGAAGATCGGATACCCGGTCGTCCTCAAGATCGACTCGCCGGACATTTCGCACAAAAGTGACAT
>QIDL01000340.1 GCA_003228415.1 Gammaproteobacteria bacterium
GCGGCGGTGTCGAGCGCCATCAGCGCATCCGCTTCGGTGATGTGCTGCCCGTTGATGTCGTTCAGCACGCCGTCATAGGTCTCCGCCACCACCGGCATGGCCCAAAGGTGCTTTGTTTCCCAAGCTTCCGCGTAAGTCTGGATCATCCATCTGGTCGCAGCGTGATGCACAACTCCGACGCTGTGGGAGTTGGTGATACAGATGGGCCCGACGAAATAGCCGCCATCGTGAATCCAGTGAGTCCCGGTCATCTCGCCGTTGCCGTTGAGCGCATACACACCGGCCCAGACCGGCTGCGGTTCGGACTTTCGACTGAGGGGCAGAATAGCAGTCACTCCGGTGCGCACAGGACCCTGACCCTGGACTAATGGACCTTCTCCCTCGATTCGGGTGCAGTATCCGACCTCAACCCCCGGCACGTCGGTAATCGCGTTGTGGGGGCCGGTCTCACCAGGGAACGGCAGCCCCAGATCACGTCCTCGCGGTTTGGCCATGCTTATTCTCTCCTCAATGTCGCCGCCGCAGGTACAAACCTAGCGACGCAATGATGAATGATAACGTGAGCATGATCGTGGCGATGGCGTTGATCTCGGGTTTCACGCCCCGGCGCAGCATGCCGTAGATGAAGACCGGCAGCGTGGTGGAGCCGACTCCGGAGATGAAGTAGGTGATCACCAGGTCATCCATTGAGATGATAAAGGCGAGCAGCGCTCCGCCGATCACACCCGGCATGATCAGGGGCAGGGTGATACGGCGGAACGTCACCCAGGGGTTGGCGCCGAGATCGGCCGATGCCTGTTCGAGAGCGTCGTCCATGCCCGCAAGCCGGGCGCTGACCACCACAAAGACATAGGAGATCAGGAAAGTGCTGTGGCCGATGATGATTGAGATGCGTCCCAATGCCACGCCGCTGTTCACAAAAAATATCAGCAGCGCTATACCCAGGACGATATCCGGCATGACCATCGGCATATACAGGAGCCCCTGGTACATGGCCCGGGCCCGGAAACGGTAGCGATAGAGCGCGATCGCCGTCATGGTCCCGAGGATGGTCGAGAACGTAGTCGTGCTCACTGCGACTATCAGGCTGTTCTTGACGGCCGCCAGCAACTGGGGGGTGGATTCGACATAGAGCGTCTGCTCGTTCAGTTTTGTGGGATAGCCGAAGATTGACCAGTACCAGTCGAAAGTGAAGTCCGACCAGATCATCATGTTGACCGGATTGGAATTGAACGAATACACCACGACCATCACGATCGGCGCATAGATGAACAGAAGAAACAGCCCGCCGTGCAGGCCCAAAAGACGATTCGGCCAGGACCGTTTCATCCGTTTTGTCCGGCCCGGCCTACCCGCCGCAGGTAGATGAGTATCAGCAGGAACATCACGATCATAATCATCACCGAGAGCGCCGAACCGAACGGCCAATTGCGCGCCGACAGGAACTGCTGCTCGACCAGGTTGCCGATCATCAACACCTTCGCGCCACCAAGGATGTCGGGCACGATGAAATTCCCGAGGCTGGGGATGAACACCAGCATTGAGCCCGCCGCGATGCCGGGCAGCGTCAGCGGCAGGGTCACGCGCAGGAAAGTCTGCCGCGGACTGCCGCCCAGGTCGGACGAGGCATCGATCAGCACGCGGTCCAGCTTCTCTACGCTGGCATAGATCGGCAGGAACATGAAAGGCAGCAGGATGTAGGCCATGCCGATCAGAACGGCGGTCTCGGTGAAGATGATGTCGATCGGCTCAGAGATCAGGCCGAGGCCGATCAGGCTCGAGTTCAGGAAGCCGCTGGGACGCAAAATCAGGACCCAGGCGAACAAGCGCACCACCATACTGACGAAAAACGGTAGCGTGATGAGGAACACGATCAGCGTTTGCCGGCGCGGCGACAGGCCGCTGACCCAGAGTGCTGCCGGATAGCAGAGCACGAGCGTAATCGCCACGTTGGTCAGCGCGATCCGCACCGAGCGCAGGAAGATCTCCGCATACACAGGGTCGAAGGCCTCCCACTCGCTATCGGCCCAGCCGAGGATCCGGCCGTAGTTCCAGTGGTAGAAGTTCCACTCGACCCCGCCGTAGAGCCCGGGCTCTAAAAAGCTGTAAACGAACATCACCGCCAGCGGGCCGAGAAAAAAGATGCCAAGGAAGAGCGTCGTGGGCCCGAGCAAGTAGCCGAGTCGGCGAGTATTGCTCTTAAGCACCATCGTGGGTTTCCAGGATTAAATGCGGCTTATCGCGGTGGTAGGCGAGGCGGAGCGTGCCGCCTGGAGCGATGCCGCTCAGTGCCTCGGCGCCGGCCGGCGATGCGATAACAGTAGCGCCGTTCACCAGGCGGCAGACGAACTTGCGGGTCGCACCGAGGAAAACTGTCTGCTGGAGGGTCGCGTCCACCACGCCCAGGGCCGCATCGGGTTCCGCGGGTGCGGCCTGGAGATGCTCCGGGCGGAGGAGCAGTGTCGCCTTCCGGCCGATCGGAGCCCCACGCCCGACGGCAAAACGCAGGCCATCGTCGGTGGCCAGCACCGGATCTTCGATGGGCCCTTCTACCCGTCCCGAGAAGAGCGAGCCATCTCCGATAAACTCGGCTACGAAGCGGGTCGCGGGACGATGATAATGGGACTCAGGCGGACCCACCTGTTCGATCCGACCGTTGTTCAGCACGACGACCTGGTCGGACATGGTGAGCGCCTCTTCCTGATCGTGTGTGACGAAGAGAAAACAGATACCGAGGTCATTCTGCAGGCTCTTGAGTTCGAGCTGCATCGATTGGCGCAGGTTTCGGTCAAGTGCCGAAAGCGGTTCATCCAACAGCAACAGATTAGGGCGGTTGATGATCGCGCGGGCGAGCGCCACGCGCTGCCGTTGCCCACCCGAGAGCTGGTTCGGTTTGCGGCGTTCGAAGCCAACCAGGCTAATCCGCTCCAACACCTCGCCGACCCGGTTGTCGCGTTCGCGACGCGGTACTCCGGCTACATCGAGACCATAACCCACATTGTCGCCTACATTCAGATGCGGAAACAGAGCGTAACTCTGGAACACCGTGTTGACCGGTCGCCGATGCGGCGGCACGCCGGTCATTCGCTGCCCGGCGATCCACACCTCGCCACTATCAAGCTCTTCGAAACCGCTGATTGCACGCAACAAGGTTGTCTTACCACAGCCGGATGGGCCGAGAAGCGTCACGAACTCGCCCATGCGGACCTTCAAGGAGATTTCGTCCAGCGCAGTGATGACGCCACCCTCGGGTGCCGCGAAGCGCTTCACTGCTCCGCGCACCTCCGCAATCGGGGCTGTCTGATCTGGCGTCTGTTCTTCCCCGTTCATCGCCAAACTCCCGCTCAGCCGGATGGGCGGAGCGGGATTGGCGCTGTCCGGCCTGTTACTGCGCAGTTCGTACCTTGGTCCAGACGCTATTGTATTTGCGCAGATCGTCGCCGAGGTCCTCGAAGATCTGAAGCTTGGCGATGACCTCTGCCGACGGGTTGGTATTTGGGTTCGCCTTCAACTCGGGTGACAGCAGGTCGCGTGCCGGCTTATTTGCGGTACCGTTGACCTGTTGGACCGTGTTAAGCGCTGCGATTTCGGGCTGCATGTAGAACTCCAGGAAGCGGATGGCGCTGTCCTTGTTGGGCGCGGTCTTGAGAACGCAGATATCCTCCTGATACATGGTCGCACCTTCCTCGGGAATCACGAAGCCGAGCTTGTCCGGTTCCTGAAGGGTATAGAGAGTGGCGCCGACATACCAGTGAGCGGCGGCGACGTCACCCGATTGAACCAGGGACACGATGTCATAGGAGAAGGCCGATATCTTATCTTTGCGCTCGAGCAGCCAGGCTTGCGCCTGCTTTAATTCGTCGCTGTCGGTCGTGTTCACGGAAAATCCGTTCTTGATCAACGCAACTCCGATTGTCTCCCGCAGGTCGTCGAGCATAGTGATCTTCTTGCCTTTGTCGGGCAGGGCGAAAAAATCATCCCAGGTTTTGATCTCGCCTGCCTCGGCTTTGTTGTAGAAGATCCCCACCGCGCCCCAGGCGTAGGGCAGGCAATAGGAACTCTCCGGGTCGACCTTGGAGCGCTTGTTGACGGGGTCGATGTTCTCGAAACCTTTCAGCGTGTTGACCTTGGCGTCATAAAGCAGGCCCAGCTTCTGCATGATGTCGCGCATGTGGACCGATGGAAAGACGATGTCGTACCCTGTCGCACCTGCTTGTATCTTGGCCAGCATCTCCTCGTTGGTGCCATAGGTATCGAGTGTGACCTTGATACCGGTCTTCTCAGTAAAACGAGTCAGCACCTCAGGATTTATGTAATCACCCCAGTTATAGATGTTCAACTGACCCTGAGCCGCGGCGGGTAGCGAAAAAGTTACGGCACCCGCGGAGACGATGGCCACGGCGATGGCGACGATCATCCTGCGATGGAGATAATTCAGAAGTTCATAGCAGCGCATAGTTTCCTCCTCCTTCTTTGTGGTTGTGGTTGGCATCGTCATCAATTTAGTGTGGTTGTGACTCACCCGTAGGACTTGCAAATAAAGCGATTATATGAAATAAACCTGTCATATTCAACAATTTGACATATAACTACCATTTGAAGAGTCGCGCCAATTGAAAGAATCTTTTTCGTCGTTTCCACAGAATCTGTATCCACACTTTGAGGGAAAGCTACGCCAGGCCATGACAAACCTGACCAACCTGGAGGCTCGGGTTGCGCAATACATGGTGCTGAACCTTAGCGATCTCAGCTTCGAAACCGGGGCATCGCTGGCGAGCAAAGTTGGTGTCAGTGAGGTCACGGTTAGCCGCCTTCTTCGGCGGCTCGGCTACGAAGG
>QIDL01000300.1 GCA_003228415.1 Gammaproteobacteria bacterium
CCGTCGACTCATCCCATCCCCGGCGCGGCCATGGGCGGCGCTGGCTATCAGGCCGGTGGTACGGTGGACGACCTGTTGCCGATCGGCGAACTGCGAGAGGCCGCGCGGCGTTTGATGCGGGCCAACGAGGTCAATCCCGATCCGAATACAGCGGTGGTGGTCGTGGCTGCGAGCCTCATGGGTTTGCTTGCTCGCGAATCGGTCGGGGTCGGCCAGCAGATCTTCGTGGATATGTTTGGAGCCAATGCCTACGCGAACTTTGACGACATGGTGTCGTTTGCCGATAAGCCTGAACGCCCTTCGCTCGGCGCGGAGCTGCGCGGACCGCGGCCGCTGTATCGGCTCTACCCGGCGAAGTCCGGCTGGGTGTTCCTGGGTATTCGCTCGGAAAAAGAGTGGCGGTGCTTTTGCGAGATCACCGGCCATGTGCAGGTAGAGGACCCGTTTGTCATTGAGAGTCAGGCGCTGACAGATTCGTTGACGGCGCTCTTTCAAACCCGGGACGCGTCGGGGTGGGAGTTGCTGCTGGCGCCGCAAGGGCTCGGCTGTGTGCAGGCGGATGCCTGCAATACGGGTGAATTTTTTCTGGGTGAATGTCATGAAGATTCACGGTGGATGGTGAGCGTCCGGCATGAGGAGTTCGGCGAATACTATCGTCACAGACCCATGGTCGAGTTCGCGACGCCCAACACGGCCCTCCAGGCCGGTGTCAGGACGGGGGTGGATGCAGAGCCGCTGCTGACCGAGATCGGCTACTCGCGTTCAGAGGTGGCGAATCTCTTTGAACGAGGCATCCTCTTCTCTGCCGATCGGCAGGAACTGTAATGAGTCGAGCCTCCATACCCATTCCCACAAAAATCGCCTTCGGCATTGGCGCCTCCGGCGAGGCGGCCACCAACTGGATCTTCAACGCTCTGGTGTTCTTCTATTACAACCAGATCCTGGGACTGTCGGGGACCATGACTGCAGCGGCCGTCACCATCGGTATCGCATCCGACGCCATCACCGATCCGCTGATCGGATCCATTTCCGATCGCTGGCGTTCCAGGCTCGGGCGCCGGCATCCGTTTATGTTTGCCGCCCCACTGCCGCTGGTGGTGACGATCTACCTGATCTTCAGCCCACCGGCCGGGTTCGAAGGGTTCGATCTGTTTCTCTGGTTCGCGACCTTCACCGTGCTGATGCGGATCTGCTCGACTCTGTTCGCGGTGCCGCATCTGGCCATGGGAGCCGAACTCTCGGATGATTACTTCGAACGCACCAGGGTGATGGCCTACAACAATGTCTTTACCTATGTGGGCGTGATCACGATGCATATCGTGGTCTGGTTTGTCATTTTTCCATCGTTCGATAATGGCCGGGTGACTCAGGTGGCGTATATGCCGATAGTGATCTTCTGTTCGAGCCTGATCATCATGTGCATGCTTGGCTCCGCCTTCTCGACCCGAGGTCAGATCGCGCGGATGAAGCCGGTCCCGGACGATCTGCCGCCGTTCAGCATCAAGCAGCTTCTCTCCGAAATGTTTCTGGCACTGAGGAACCGCAACTACGCGTATCTGTTGTTCGGTTTGTTTTTTCTGTCGGTGACCATCGGCACCCATGAGACGCTGGCGCTCTACATGGGCACTTTCTATTGGGAGTTCACCGACCAGCAGATTGGCTGGCTGATCCTCAGCAATGTGTTCGGTTACGCCATCGGTTTTTTTACGGCTGCCAGTGTGCACCAGATCTTCGAGAAGCGCTGGTCCATTGTGGCGAGTGCGGCGGGCCTCAGTATTTTCTGGTCGATGTCGGTGACGCTGCGGCTCTTCGATCTGGCGCCTGCCAACACAACGTGGACGCTGGTGGCATTCATCATATTCTGGGGTACCTTATCCTCGATATGCGGATCCATTCTCAATATCAGCGTGATGTCGGCGCTGGCGGACATCGCCGACGACCATGAGCGCAATACCGGTCGGCGCCAGGAGGGAATCTTCTACTCGGCACGCACCTTTTTTGCCAAGGTCACCAATGGCATAGGTCATGTGGTGGCCGGGGTGGCACTGGACGTGATCGAATTTCCCCAGGGAGTGCCGGCCAGTGAAATCCACCCGGACAAGATCTATGCGTTGGGCATCATCGACGGGCCCTTTGCCATGGTCTGGGGGTTGATCGCGGCGCTCATCTACAGCGGCTACAGGATAGACAAGGCCTACCACCGACAGCTACAGATCGACCTCAAGTCGGGTAAGGTAGCAACCATCGGAACGACCAACCGGCAGAGGTAGTGCAATGACAACACAGGATCCCATCGAGCGTCTGGCCGAGGCTCGCCATGAGTTTGGCGAACACGGTGGCGTCAACATGTCCATCGAAGCAAGCACTACCTTTACTGTCATGGAGCCTGGCACGATGCCCGACCTGTTCGAGGGCAGAAAAGCGGCTCCGGAGGGCTGCTACCTTTATGGCAGGCATTTCAATCCCACCGTTTACCAACTTGGTCGACAGCTTGCCGCCATCGAGGGAACGGAAGCGGCATACTGCGCGGCAAGCGGTATGGCGTCGGTATCGGCCGCGCTACTTCAGCTTTGCGAAACGGGCGACCATATTGTCGCGTCCAACACCGTCTATGGCGGCAGCTACGCGCTGATGCATGATTTTCTGCCTGCTAAAGCAGACATCCATACCACGTTCGTCGATGTTGCCGATCTTGCTGCAGTGAAGGCGGCAATTACCGGAAAGACCAGGGTAATTTACGCCGAGAGTATCGCCAATCCGACGTTGCGGGTTTCCAACATTCCGGCACTTGCCGAACTCGCCCGAACTCATGATATCCAACTGGTGATCGACAATACCTTCAGCCCGCTGGTGTTGACGCCCGCTTCCATGGGAGCCGACGTGGTTGTGCACAGCATGACAAAATTTATCAATGGTGCTTCCGATATCATCGCCGGTGCTGTTTGCGGCACGACCGAATTCATTCAAGGGCTTATGGATCTGCACACGGGACCATTGATGATTCTAGGGCCGACGATGGATCCGGCCGTTGCCTCCAAAATCAGTTTGCGAGTTCCACATCTGGCCTTGCGCATGGTAGAGCACGCTCATCGTGCTCAGACTTTTGCCGAGAGACTGCAGCGTCTGGCGGTGCCGGTTGCCTATCCCGGTCTGCCCGATCACCCGGACCATGAACTGATGCGGGAACTGCGCTGCGAGGATTATGGCTTCGGTGGCGTTCTGACACTGGATCTCGGCAGCGTGGAGAAAGCCCATGAGCTGATGGACGCGCTGCAGAACACATATCGTTTTGGATTCATGGCGGTCAGTCTTGGTTACTTCGATACGCTGATGTCCTGTCCTGGCAGCAGCACGTCCAGCGAGATGTCGGATGAGGACCTGTCCTCTGCGGGCATTGGCGAAGGACTGGTGAGAATGTCCGTCGGTTATACCGGAACCATTGCGCAGCGCTGGCGGCAACTCGAGAGCGCGCTGGTGGACATCGGGGTGATAGAAAAACCGCTCACTGGAGCGGTTTAGCCATGGGATGCCTGTCCCTGGGTTGCGGTCTCCATCAACTCGCCGACATAGAAGCCGCGACGCTTCATGCCGTTACTGAACTCGTCGAAGAATGAATCCGGCACCGAACCTTTGACCACATCGCTGTCAACCAGAGCCTGGGCCCAGGCGGACACCAGCGGGTAATCATCGAGAACGTCTGTTTTGAGCCACTGCTCCACGTAGAGAAAACGCTGCAGAAATGGCGCGTACGCGGCGTCGACGAGACACAATTCCGGGCCATTGAAATACGGCCCACCGTTGCCTCGTTCGGTGAGGGCGATTTCGAGTTTGTCCAGGCGCTGCCGGGCGGTTTTCAGGCGCTCTTCGCGGTCATCGTTTGATTTCGCGTAGTAGATAGCGCTCAACCCTCCGGCAAACGTCGGCACGAAATCCGTCCAGGCCCGATTGCGGGCGCGCTTCACCAGATCGGTGGGATGGAGCTGCGGCGCTTGCGCTTCCTCCAGATATTCGGCGATGGCGTTGGACTCGAACAACGGCTCGTCGTCTACCTGCAACACCGGTACCTTGCCGTGGGGAGAGATTTTCAGAAACCAGTCAGGCTTGTTTCTGAGGTCGATGTAGGTGACTTCGAAGGGGATTTCTTTCGCACGCAAAACGATCACGGCGCGCTGCACCCAGGGTCAGGTAACGGAGCTGACGAGATGATACTTCGGCATGGGTATTCCGATTGAGAGGATGGCCCGCAACCTTCCTCCTTGCGGCCAGAAAGTGCAAGGGGCTGATCGGATGATCACACCGGCGGGACGATGAATCGGCAGCCGGCACGCTTTACCCGGCTGAGATTCCGGTCCAGCGTGGCAAACGGCGCGTCGAATGCCTCTGCAAGAGCCACGTACCAGGCGTCGTAACTGGTTAGATTGTCCCGTAAATCCCAGATTCTGTCGGCAAGCGGCGCGTAGGGAAACAGGGCCAGGTCGAGAAGCAGTAGATCGCGTTGCGATGAGTTTGCCTCCAGTCTGGAAATCTTCTTTGCTCGCTCGAGTCGTCGCAGGACGTTACTGGCTTCAGCGAGTAGCAACTCCGGCGCGACCAGTTCACCCTCGGCCAGCACCGATTCTGCCCATCGGCCTGCACGACCTGAATCAACCAGCGCGGCGACGACGACCGAAGCGTCGACAATGACTGTCATCGCAGGCGGCTCTATCTTCGATCGGCGTTGCGGGCATTGAGTAACTCGGTGGCTGAAACCGCGGTCCCTGCTGCCTTTTTGCGTGATTGCACGGTTTCGAGCCATGCTTCCAGGGATGGGCGC
>QIDL01000399.1 GCA_003228415.1 Gammaproteobacteria bacterium
TAAGCCCGTAGCCTACCCAGGAAGCCAGGTTCAACCAGGCCGTGAGCGGATTGACCGCGAAGTACAGGATCAGCATCCCGGATACCCCAAGCAAGGCAGAAAAGGCGAGGCCGGAAACGAGATCCACACGACCGGTTGCCATCGGTCGGGCTCGCGTCCGGACCATGCGGGCATCGATCGCAGCATCAGCAACGTGATTGACCACCGCCGCGGATCCCGCCACCAGGCCAATCCCCAGCGTGCCAAAAATCAGCACATCCCACGGCACCATGCCTGGTACCGCCAGAAACATGCCGACCAACGAACAGAGCAGCATCAGCAACACCACTCGCGGCTTGGTCATCTCCAGATAGTCACGCCAACTCGCAGTGGCGACGGTCAGTTCGCTCATAAAATCCTTCAACCAGATTGGCCCCGGAACGCGGGGTGGCTTAGTTTACGCAACGGAACTCTGAGATTCATCCGATCTGAGATAATTTAAGAAGACGCTTCAGGTCATCGAGCACCGGCTCTCCCGCCTCACGCAGAGGATAGAAAAACACCAGATTGCCGATGGGATCAATCACGTAGATTCCTTCATCCAACGCGACAGGCCCGGACAGATGCTGCAAGCGCGGGTAATCGGCCATCACCGCCGGCTGGTCAGCCGCCGGAGTGACCAGCGCACGCTGAACCCGGTCGGCATCCTTGTTCAACAACACATGCAGCTGCCTGAGCTGAAATAGAGCGGCTTCACAATCCGCGTGACAGCCATCGGTTACGACCACCCACAACCACCAGGTCTGTCCTTCGGTCATGGGCCTGCCTGCCGACTCTGAGAGTCCGAGATCGGCAACCGTCAGCGGCGGCTCTACAAAGATGCCGTGATTAGTGGTGCTCCAGACGCCACCTTGCTTGGCAGCATAGAAAAGCCCATAGGCCCCACCCAGAGTAATCAGCGCGACAGCAAACATGCCTAACAGCTGCCTTCGGTTGCGTTGGAATACATCAGTCATGTCGCCTGAATCCAAAAATCACGTATCCTGCCGTCAGTGCGATACCGAGACCAAACCATTGCACCGCATAGCCGGTATGCTTTTCCGCCGGCATGTTCATCACCAGCACAGGCGCCGTATACGCGCCAGCCTGGCCGACCTCCAGTCGCACTTCCCGCGCCACGGAATTTTCCAATTCCCCAGCCATGCGCTCCAGCTCCAGCCGCTGGATCCGCTTGGGCCATCCGTCGGCCCACTCATCTTCGCTGAATATCGGCAATAGCCCGACTTCCGGCCACAGCACCCCGATCAGCGAAACCTCTCCTGCCGCGGTCACCACCTCCGGCAACCGCTGCCGACGCGGATCACCTTTGATAAACCCTCGATTGATCAGCCAGCGGCGCCCGTCTTCTTCAACAAAACTCGATATCACCGCATAGCCCACCGCTCCCTGACGGGTCTGATTGTCCAGCAGGAAGTACCGACCCGGCTCGTACCGACCCTTCAATTTGAGGCGTTGGAAGTCCTTCAAATCTTCCAGGGCCTTCGTCGGTGCCACCGGCAGGACTGAGATCCGATCCAGATAAGCTTCCTCGTAACTGCGCTTTACCTCGGCCCGCTCGAGCTGCCAGAAACCCAAGACCACAACCACAGGCAGCAGCAGCATGACGAACAGCGTCATCTTCCATCCCGGCCACCACCGACTCTCCGCATGTGCCTCCGGGTCAACCAAGCTGACTCGCCTCGAGCGATGGGATACAGTGGACGGCCGCAGCCGGTCTCAAACCCGTGTTCCTGAAAACCCTCATCATCTTCCTGCTCATCGGCGTCCTGGCAAGCCTCGCCAGCGGCCTGGTATTTCTGTTCAAGGACAGCGATAAACCAGACTCCCGCCGCACCCTGCATGCGCTCGGCGTGCGCATCACGCTGGCAATCGCGCTCCTGGCCACGGTGTTTTACGGCTTCTACAGTGGCCAGCTACGCATCGGGACCCACGCACCCTGGCACGCGCTGACGCGCGTGGAGCAAACCCAACCCTTACCTGCTGACACCTCTTCCCGGGATACCACTCCGAGGCGGACGACTCCTTAGGGCGTCCAGGCCCTGAACTGAACCAGCCTCTATAGGACCATCCTCTATAGGACATAGACGAAGAAGAACAGGCAGACCCAGACCACATCGACGAAGTGCCAGTACCAGGACGCCGCTTCGAAACCGAAACAGTCATGTGCGCCGAAATGGCCCTTAAACGCCCGCAGAAACTGGATCAGCAGGATAAAGGTGCCGAGCGTGACATGAAAACCGTGGAATCCGGTCAGAAGAAAAAAAGTGGAGCCGTAGATGCCACTCGACAAGGTCAAACCCAGCTCCTGATAAGCGTGGACGTATTCCTCCGCCTGCAAAATTAGAAACACGATACCGAGCGCCACCGTGACCCCCAGCCACATCAGCAACTTACTGCGCGCCTGATCCTTGATCGCGGTGTGGGCGAAATGCACGGTCACGCTGGACGTCAACAGGATTACCGTATTCCAGAATGGTAGATAGGATCCCCAGCTGGCAATGCCCGGCGAGGCCATACTTTCGTTCGGGTTGGTGAACAAGCTCGAGTCAGGGTTGTCCACCACCGGCCATTCCGCCGAGAAACCCGGCCACAAGTAGTCGCCTGTCAGGCTCTTATCTCCTTCACCACCCAGCCATACCACTGCAAAGTTCCGCGCGTAGAACAGTGCTCCGAAGAATGCGGCGAAGAACATGACTTCAGAGAAAATGAACCAGCTCATACCCCAGACGTAGGAGCGTTTCAGCTGCTCGTTGGCGAGCCCCCTGTGATTCTCATCCACCACCTTGGCAAACCAGAAAAACAGAACCACCGCCAGTACCAATCCGCCGACATACATCATCATGGCACTGGGGTCCGCCCCGGCCTTGATGTCATTCAACCAGAATCCGAATCCCGCCAGTAAGCAGAACACACCAAATGCCACCCACACCGGATACCATCCGTTTTCAGGAACGTAATACGCCGTTTGGTCATTCGGGCTGGACATGAGCTCTCACTCCAAATTTCGTCATGCTGTTTCCTGCCGTCACCGTCAAGCTAATCTCCGCCCAGCAGTTCTTCACTGGCCGCAAAGTCAGTTACATCGAACAGCGTGTAGCTCAACGAGATGGTTTGAACGTTTACCGGCAGTTCTACATCCACGACAAACCGCATAGGCATTTCCAATTCCTCACCAGGATCGAGAACTTGTGCATCGAAACAGAAACATTGGGTTTTGTGGAAATAGTCGGCGGCCGACGCCGGTACCACCGAAGGTACGGCCTGACCCACCATGCGCTTGTCGGTCGTATTTTTTACGTAGAATTTCGCCTCGTGCAGTTCTCCCGGGTGAACCCGCATGCCGCCTTTCCCGGACCAGAACTGCCACGGCATGCCATCGTTGGTGTTGGTGATGAAGTTCACTTTCACCAGCCGGCTGGTATCCGCCTTGACCTCGGCCGGGTCATAGGTATAAGCACCTCCGGTCTTGCCACCCAGGCCCGTGACTTCACAAAAGAGATCATACAGAGGCACCAGAGCCCAGCCGAACGCGAACATACCTACCACGATGAAGACCAGATTCCTCACCGTCCTGTTGTTGGCTTTCCTGTTATTCAAATTGGCTGTGTCCATTCTCTGCTCGGCTCAGGAGTGCGATTCCGCTTCGGTAATCTCAGGCGGGCGGGTAAAGCTGTGATATGGCGCCGGTGAAGGCAACGTCCACTCGAGGCCATGCGCACTTTACCAAACCCGGTCTGTCGCTCGCTTGCCGCTCCTGATCGTTTTGATCACCAGGTAAAGAAACAGCAGCTGGGAAAATCCAAACATGTAAGCGCCGATCGAGGACACCATGTTGAAGTCCGCAAACTGCAACGCATAGTCGGGAATACGCCTCGGCATACCAGCCAGCCCGGAGAAGTGCTGAGGGAAAAACGTGATGTTTACACCGATGAACGACAGCCAGAAGTGCAGCTTGCCTAACGACTCGTCGTACATCTTTCCACACCACTTCGGCAACCAGTAGTACACCGCTGCAATGATCGTAAACAGTGACCCCGGCACCAGCACGTAGTGGAAGTGAGCAACCACAAAATAGGTATCGTGATACTGATAATCGGCCGGAGTAATGGCCAGCATCAACCCGGAGAAACCACCGATCGTGAACAGGATAACAAACGCAATGGCAAACAACATCGGAGTCTCGAACGTCATGGACCCCCGCCACATCGTCGAGACCCAGTTGAATACCTTCACACCGGTCGGAATCGCAATCAGCATGGTCGAATACATGAAGAACAGCTGACCGGCCAGCGGCATGCCCACGGTGAACATATGGTGCGCCCATACGATGAATGACAGGAACGCGATACTTGCCGTCGCGTAGACCATGGAGTCGTAACCAAACAACGGCTTTCGGGAGAAGGTCGGGATGATCTGCGACACAACGCCGAAAGCAGGCAGGATCATGATGTAAACCTCCGGATGCCCGAAGAACCAGAAGATGTGCTGGAACATCACCGGATCGCCACCACCGGCCGCGTTGAAGAAGCTGGTACCGAAGTGAATGTCGAACAGCATCATAGTAACCACACCAGCGAGCACCGGCATGACGGCAAGCAGCAGATAGGCGGTGATGAGCCACGTCCATACGAACATGGGCATCCTCATCAGCGTCATACCGGGTGCCCGCATGTTGAGGATCGTGGCGATGATATTGATGCTGCCCATGATCGACGAGGCACCCAGCATGTGCACACCGAAGATGAAGAACGTTACGGTTTCCGGCGC
>QIDL01000617.1 GCA_003228415.1 Gammaproteobacteria bacterium
GGTCCTGGTGTTGTACCTCTCGAGTTCGGCTCTGGACGCCAGAGTGATTGGCTGGGCGAACTACGACGGTAGCGGCCGTACCAGGCACATGGCTGGCGATGAATCCGAACCGCCGTATCGGACCGGACTGCAGGCATTGCAGGACGGCTGGCGGTTGATCCAGGCGAGCCCGCTGGAACAGCATGCCCCGGGTGACGAATTTCGTACCGGATATCTCAAGTACGAATTTTTCTTTGAGAAATTCGCCAGCATGTCGGAAAACCAGGAGCATGCCGGTGAGTAACGCGAAGTTGCTGACAACCCGTCAGATGGCCCATTTCGCAGCCTCGGGCTATCTACGATTCGACGCTCTGGTGCCAGCCGAACTCAACCAGGCATTTCTCGATGAGATCGGTCACACCTCAGAAGGCTTTGATGTCAAAGAACACTACCGACGGATCATGGGCACGAGTGCCATTCCGGTGGTGAAGGCGGGCACTCCGCTGGCCGACGCGTATCCGGCGGAATCCGCGCTGGGCCGCATCATGGCATTACCTCAGGTGGCCGGTACCATAACGAGCCTGGTGGGTGGCAACTGCATCCTCGACCACCACTTCCTGCACATCACTTTCCCGCCCAGCCTCACCGGCAAGGCCATTGCAGCCCAACACACGCACCAGGATTCAACCATTGATCCGCGCCAGGCCTTCGACGTGCAGGTCATGTACTTTCCCCAGGAAGTGACAAAGGAGATGGGGGGAACCCGCTTCATTCCCGGCACCCACTTGCGCATCGTCAGTGAAGCGGCCATCTCACGCTATCAGAACATTGTCGGTCAACGGCACATGGTGTGTCCCGCCGGGACCCTGCTGTTCGTTCATCATGGTATCTGGCATGGGGGCGGCGCCAATCGCTCTCGGAAAATGCGCTACATGTTCAAGATCCGCCTCTGTCCCAGCGAACGGCAATGCCGGCTCTGGGATACCAGCGACCTGGAGACCCGGATAGAACAACGACCCATCTTCTGGCTGGGTGACACACCGGATCCAGAACACATCCACAGTATCCTGACCAAGCCGGAACCGTGGCATGAAGACGACTCCGGTCGCCTCGAGTATCTCAATCGAATCCGCTTCTGGCGCTATCTCACCGGTGACAAACACTTCGACGCCGACTACTGGGTCACTCGGGTCGACAACGAATTCGCGAGTTGAGTTCCAGTGAGCACAAGTCCGATCGGCACTGTGAACGGCGCGGCGCCTGCAATGCGACCTCAAACCACCTTCGAGAGCCCACCGTCCATGTTGATCGCACAGCCGGTGATGTATGAGGCCGCATCCGAGGCCAGAAACAACGCCAGATTTGCGACCTCCTGCGCCTCACCCATCCTGCCCATCGGTAGTCGAGCTCCCGCCTTCTGAATAAATTCATCCAGACTCTCGCTGGAGCCCGACGCTTCGTGCCGCCGGCGGATCTGATCGCTCTTGATGAAGCCAATCAAGAGTGCGTTCACCAATATGCCGTGCGGTGCGCCTTCACCGGCAAGCACTTTGGTCAGAGCCATTCCTGCTGCTCGCGTCACCGAGGTTGGCGCGGTATTGGCATCCGGCGCCTTGGCATAGACATTCAGCACGTTGATAATCCTGCCCCACTTCCCAGCCTGCATCTGAGGCCAGGCAAGCCGAGCCAGGCGCACCGCTGCAAATAGTTTCAGATCGATGTCCGCCTGCCATTGTTCATCGGTTATTTCGACAAAAGGCTTTGCTGCCGACTGGCCGGCATTGTTGACAAGGATATCTACCGTGCCCATCTCGACCCCGACCTGATCAAACACGCAAGCCAGCCGGTCGGCATCTGCGACGTCACAGACATAGCCTTCGATGGCCGCGCCATCCGGACTAGATTCGCTGCGAATCTGTTCGCAGGCCTCTTCCAGAGGACCTTGTCGACGCCCCAGGATCGCCACCCTGGCGCCTGCCACATAGTAGGCGCTCGCCATGGCGAGTCCGAGACCCAGGCTGCCTCCGGTGATGAGAGCGGTATGGCCTGCCAGATCTGTGTCCATCAGCGTACCTCTGCAAGATTGATTGGTTGATTGATTGTTCCCACCCGCTCGGCGGGCGTCGCCCTACAGGTCTCCTTATTACCCGCTACACGGGTTCGCCTTTCAGGTCTCTTTATTGCCCGCTACGCGGGTTCGCCTTTCAGGCTCTGCTGGGCCACCGCCGCCACCGCTTCTGCCAACACCTCCGAAGACTCTTCCAGTCGACGGACCAATGCAAACTGCTGTGCTGCTCGCGTGAGGTTGTCACCGCGTGCGGCGACCTTGAAGTATCGGTCTCCTTCAAGATGATCGGTGAGGAAGCGCACTCCCAGCATATATGCCACATAGCCTGGCGCCTCCACCAGTTCCGCGATCGTTGGATCGAGCTCGGCGGTCGACAGGAAGCCGTCCACCACCGCAGAGAACAGATCCGTCATTCCAGTTTCGGAGTCAATATCCGAGACAATGGCCACATCCGGATCGACAACGGAGCTCAGCAGCGAGCGGGCCAGGTCGCCAAAATCCCAGGCCCAGTGGCCAAGCATCACCGTATCGAGGTCCAGCACGCTCACCACCTCCACCTCCACTTTGGAGGCCTCCACCTCGGAGGCCCGCGACGCAGCAAACAGCAGATTGTTCAACTTGCAGTCGCCATGAATGATTCGATTGCCTCGCGGAAATCGCTCTGCCAGGTAGCGTCGGGCATCGATGAACGAGCGCTCCGCCAGCGCCGCTGCATCAGAAGGGTTTGCGGAGACCGCCCGATCGAATCGTTGCAGATAGCCATCGAGCTCCATGAACCCGGGAATGGTCGGCGGCAGATGCGGTTTCGGAAAGGCTGTCATCACTTTCTGGAAGTCGCCGAAAGCGGCTCCAGCCGCACGAGCCAGACAAACATCATGGGTTGCGGTCAGTGATCTGGACTCCTCGACATAGTGCCAGAGCCGCCACCACTGCCCCGCATCGTCCACCAGCGCCGGCTGATCCTGTTGTGTGAATTCAAGCGCCGGTACCATGCCCGGCGCCGCATCTTTCAGAAACCTCAACACCCGCACAAGGTTACTCATCACCCGTCCGGGATCGGCAAATACAGTCTGATTGATTCGCTGCAGAACGAATTTCTGCGCGCCGGCTGCCGTGATCAGAATCGTTTCGTTGATATGGCCCTCTCCCATGGGAACGAGCTCAACACCACTCGGCCGATTGGCCAGCTCTGGCCAACCCGCTTGCAGCGCTCGCAACGCTTCTTTCATGGGTCTGACAACCAGCGCTGAAGTTCAGGACCAACCGCGAGCATCAGCTCACCATGGGGCTTGGTGATCGCGGCCAGGGTCCGGTCATCGACCAGTACGCCGCGCTCCAATCGTGCCAGCACTGCCTCCCCAAGCCGACTCAAGCCATCCAGCAAAGGTCGAAGGATCTGCGGCGCTTCGCCGCGCCGCGACCCCAGCAATCGCCAACGATCGACCGTTCTTCTCAAGTCAGTCATCGCCGAATCGTCTCCGGCCGAGCCACGTTGACACAACGCTTCGAACGCCCGCGCGCTGAAACTCTCCGGAGGTAGATGGTCGACAATCCCATCGAGCGCGGAGTCCACCGAATAGGGACGCGACTGGGGCATCTCTTTACCTTCAATACGTGCCTGCAGCGCTTCGCTGCCGAGCAGACGTCCATACCACTTCACCGGTTCGATCATTCCGATCAGTTCCCGCCAGGATTGATCGATACCAAGCTCGCCAAGCCGGTCATCTACCCGGGACCGCAGGTCATACCCCTTGAGCGGATGGATTTCCTGCAGATACCATTGAAGTCGCTCATACAGCGTCTCTGCATCACGTTCATCGACCGTCGACCAGAAACGTTCGGCCAGTGCCGGCAGTCTGGTCCAGAGCCTTACGTCCAGCACCTCGTCTGTGACCAGTTCTCCCCAGAGACAGGCTTCTGCACCAAGCAGCGCTGCAGATTCACCACCGATGTCGGCGGCCTCATCCCGCCAGTGCCGGGTCCAACGCATACCGTCGGCGATATGAGCGAAGCGGGGATCAACGAGCATCTGATCCTCCAGTTCGACGAGCTGCTGCTGGCTTGCCGCCGGATCGAACGCATAGTGCACGTCCACCGGATAGTTGAGATCCAGATAGTAAGGAGCGGAAACGATCACCCGGTTACCCTGCGACAGCGCTCGATCTCTGGCTGTGCTGCCGCGCCAGGCCTGCACAAACCAGTCTCGAGGCAGGTCGGCATGCTGTACCTCATCCCACGCAACCACATGCCTCCCTTTTTTGACAACAAGCTCTCCAACACGCCTGTTGAAATAGGCCTGTACGTCTCGAATGTCACCAAGACCTTCGCGCTGCATGAGCGCGCCGACCTCTGGATCGTTCGACCACCAGGCCGGATTCACTTCATCGCCGCCAATGTGAACACAGGGATCTGGAAATATGCTCACCAGCGCATCCAGAATCCCATCGATGGCCTCATAGACCGGCTCGCTGGCAGGATCCAGACAGGCTTCGTGAACACCGAATCGAGACGAGGACGAAACCTGCCGGACGCCCCACTCGGGATACGCGACCAGCCAGCTCGTCACGTGCCCGGGCATGTCGATCTCCGGGACCACCCTGATACCCAGTTCTGCGGCATGCTCCACAATCGCTCGAAGATCTTCGACCGAATAGGCGGGCTTACTGGCGAGCCGAGGGTAGGCGGCCACCGGCAAGCGAAAGCCCTGATCATCACTCAAGTGCAGGTGCAGCACGTTGAGCTTGCACAGTGAC
>QIDL01000252.1 GCA_003228415.1 Gammaproteobacteria bacterium
GCGGTAGTATATCAGCAGTCCCGCCTGAATAAGGCTCCCACGACCCGCCTTTTTGAAGATGCCCACAGCGTTGCCGAATGGCGTGACAAGGGGTTTCACCCGGTGTTGAACGAGTTCGATGGCACCCTGGAAGCGAATCGCGAAGTCGGGGTCATGTATCGGCTTCTGGAGCTCAAGGAGGCCAACCCTCTGGGGGAGGGTAAGCTACTGGCGGATGAATTCACGTTGTCGCTGAGTCGTAAGGAATTTTGTGCCAAATCGCAGACGCTTGTTGGGTACGAGCGTAAGCATCCCATGTGGGGTATGCCTTATGCATTGCCCGCTCTGGAGGAAAACGAGGCGCAAATCCTATTGAGGTGGCTCGAACAGGGTGCGACGTATACACCTCGCCCGGGTTTGTCAGAAAAGATCACGAATGAGATCGCCAGATGGGAGGTGTTTCTAAACGAAGAGACACTGAAGGCGCAACTTTCCGCTCGCTATATCTACGAACACCTGTTCCTGGCTCACCTGTATTTCCCCAACATCGATCAGCGAAAGTTTTTCAGGCTGGTGCGATCGACCACTCCGCCTGGCCGGTCGGTCGAAATCGTTGCGACACGGCGACCATACAACCACCCGGGTGTCGACAGGGTGTATTACCGACTGGTTGAGGAACTCGAAAGTGTGGTCTCCAAAACACACATGCCGTACGCTCTGGACACAGCCCTGTTGACGCGTTGGCGTGGCTGGTTTGTGGATGCGGATTATTCCGTCTCGGCCTTGCCGAGCTATGAAGACGAGTTTGCATCGAATCCCTTTGTGACCTTCGCGCAGCTACCTGTCGATTCGCGCTACAAGTTCCTGCTGGAGCGAGCCCGGTTTACCATTCAGTCATTTATCAAGGGACCCGTCTGCCGTGGTCAGGTGGCGCTGAACGTCATTAGCGACAATTTCTGGGTGTTTTTCTTGATGCCGGATCAACGGAGAATCGAATACATCGAGAATTTTCTGGCTCTTTACGAGCCCGAGTTCGAGCTGCCCGCCAGCACCGAGAGTATCTATAGACCCATTACCCACTGGCGCCGCTATGCGAAACAACAACAAGATCGACTTGCCGCACTGGATCTGTATCTGGCTGAGGTTTTAAAAAATCCGAAAGACATGTCGTTGGACATGATCTGGGATGGCGATGGCATTAACGACAACGCGGCTCTCACTGTATTCCGGCATTTCGACAGTGCCACTGTGACGAAAGGTCTTGTCGGTCGACCGCCTAAAACCGCCTGGGTACTCGGTTACTCGCTGCTAGAGCGGATCCACTATCTGCTTGTTGCCGGTTACGACGTGTATGGGAACGTCGGCCACCAGCTGTTGACTCGTATCTACATGGACTTTCTGCGCATGGAAGGCGAAACGGCCTTTCTGATGCTGTTACCTCAGGAAGCACGCGATCGAGAGCGCCGGTACTGGTATCGGCAAGCGGAAACAGACGTCGATGACTACATGAAGCTGCCTCATTTCGAAAGCACCATGATGCTCGATGTTGAATACAGCTCGAACGACGAGAAGCTCGAATTATACGACATGCTCGCGACACGAATGGCGCCGGTTCTACCTGACCGTTACCGATTGTCGTTAATCGACGATCCGTCAATTCGTCAACCCCTCTCGAGATTGGAACTGCTGAAAGGCTCGGCCGCTACGCTGATGCCACAGGTTGTATTTGTTGAGATCGCAGGCAATGGCGGCAGCAGTTACATCACGATTCTGCGTAACGATGCCCACCTGAATATCACCTCCATGCTTGGCGAAAAGAAATTTCGCGAGCCCGCTGAAGATACCCTGACAGTGGTACCCGGCTTCCTGGGCGCGTACCCTAATGCGCTACTCAAGGTGAGTGCTCAGCATATAGAGGCGTTTGTAGCGTCTGTTTCGGCAATGGAAGTCGAAAATGACTACAACCGATTGCTGGACACGTATGGTATCCGTCGTAACAGCCGGAACTTCTGGCAACACAGCGACGCCCTCCACAGGGCTTTCAAGAAAAACGCGACCGTGGAATATGGACAGTTTGACTACAGTCGCCTGGAGAATCGCTGATCACATCCTCGGGTGATTGCCTGGGCGGCAAACGGCGCCCGAAACTTTCGTGGTGAACGATAGATTCCGAAATCTGTCGAACAGTTCACGTCCGAAGCTTGACTGCCTCGGTAGCACGTGACAACATATGGACATCTGTTCATATGTGATACTTATGAAGCTTCGATCTGTCCCCGTAATTCCGGTGAATTCCGAGGATACCGTAGTACAACTGGCCGATATGTTTCGGCTGATGGGCGATCCCACGCGTCTGCGAATTATTCTGGTGTGTCTGGATGATCCGATCAGCGTTGGCGATATCGCGTCACGCCTTGCTCTCTCTCCCTCACTGGTGAGCCACCATTTGCGGTTGCTGAAAGCCGCTCGGGTTTTACGTGCCAAGCGGCACGGCAAACAGATCTTCTACTCCGCATTGGATGATCACGTTCGCTGCGTAATCAGTGACATGGTGGCCCATGTTGGTGAACCGCTGGACGCCGAGGAGGCCGACTAGTGCCTGGCTGTACTGACTGCCCTTCTGACGTCGGAAATACGGCGGTTTCGGATCCGTTGTTCCGTCGTGTGTTGTGGATCGCGTTGCTCGCCAATTTTACTATGTTTATCGTCGAGATAATTGCCAGTCGACTTGGCGACTCCATGTCGCTGCAGGCCGACGCCCTGGATTTTTTCAGCGATTCGGCAAACTACGCCATCAGTCTTTTTGTGGTCGGGATGGCCTTGACGGCCCGTGCCCGAGCGTCGTTGTTCAAAGGTGCCAGCATGGCGCTCTTCGGTACCTGGGTCATTGGCAGTGCCGTGTATCGCGCCATCGAAGGGAGCGCCCCGGATGCATCGACCATGGGTACCATAGCGGTGCTTGCGTTGGCGGTGAATGTCGCGGTGGCGGCAATGTTGTATCGCTTCCGCGATGGCGACAGCAATCGGCAATCGATCTGGCTCTGCAGTCGCAACGATGCCATTGGTAACATTGCGGTGATGCTCGCTGCGGCAGGTGTTTTTGCCAGTGGCTCGCGTTGGCCGGACTTGCTGGTGGCAGCGATTATCGCGGCCTTGAATCTCAGCGCCGCTTTGCACGTGATACGTCTGGCGACGACAGAACTGCACTCACCCGACAGCGATGGTGAACCAGATCCGTCCTTTACGGCGACAGCCGGCGTACCATAAGCGCGCTATGAACTCATTCTGGTGCAGTCTTGTCATTTTATCTGTGCTCTTTATGAGCGCGGATGGCGCTGCTGACATCGCGATCAAAGGTCATCCGCATGGCGATGGCGCTGCCTATCAGCTTGATGACAGCGATTCGACCGCGTCGGATTCCCTGTCGCAGACCGACTCCCATGGCGATCATTGCGAGCATTGCTGCCACGGCCACTCGGCCAGCATGGCCGCGCAGTTAGCATCGATCACAACACCTCTCATCGGTTGTGATCATCTGGCCCGTCGCGCTCCACACGTGAGTAACTTTGCGCAAGCTCCACCGACTCCGCCCCCCAACGCCTGACTCATTTTTCCCGCTTTTGACCGTGCGTACTGCCCTTTGGTGTGCACACCAACAGACTGTATTCGGAAGACGATTTATGCAAACCTCCCATTGTCGGCTCGCTCTGATATTAGGTGCGCTGATATTCACGCCATGGAATGCCGGGGCGGCCGAGACCGACACGGCAAGCGTCAGCCGCGCCGATCCGCCGTTGACCCGATTCGTGCAATCCGTGGTCGATGGCAACCCGCGGGTGCAGGCGGCGCGTGCCGCGCTCGAGGCCAGCGCCGCATTTCGAGATGCGGCTTCGCGGCCACTGTACAACCCGCAACTGTCGCTGTTTACCGAAAACGCAGACTCAGATACGCGCTCGATCGGCATCAATCAGACCCTCGATTGGGGCGGTAAGCGCAAAGCGCGCACCGCCGTTGCAGAATCCGACCTGCTGGTGGTAGAAGCCGAGTATCTGGTGGTGCGTTGGGCGGTAACGGTCGAGTTACTGGATGGGCTCGCGCAACACCACACAGGCGTTGACCGCGACAGTCTGGCCGGGGCACGGCGGCAGCTGATGGATGATTTTGCTGCACTGGCGGAACGTCGATTCGAGGCCGGTGATTTGACCCAGGTTGACTATGATCTGGCGCGACTCGCAGCCACCGATGCCCGCATCCAGAAAGCGACGGCCGGTGTCGCACTTGCCGAGGCGCGCCAGGCGGTGCGCAATCTCACTCCTCGATCTCCCGAATCGCAGTGGCCATCACTGCCGATTGCGATGCCGAGTTTGCCTCCGAGCGCATCGGACCCGGGATCTCTCGTGCTGGCGTTACCCGAAGTGCGCGCCGCCCAGCGTCAGGTGGAGACAGCCAATGCGGTGGTTGAACTTCGTCGACGCGAACGTCGCCCGGACCCGACGTTGAGTCTGACGGGCGGTGATGAAGACGGCACGGCCCTGGTCGGCCTGAATGTGTCGATTCCGCTATACGTGCGTAACAGCTTCAAATACGAAGTCAGCGTGGCCATCGCCGAGCGCAGCCAGGCGCAACAGATAGCGGATGACGTTATGCAGCGTGCGCATGCACGGTTGATCAGCGCCGCTGAACGCTATGGCCTGTCACGGGGTGCGTGGGGTGAGTGGGAGCTGACCGGACAGACCAGCCTCACTCGCCAGACTCAGCAACTGAAAAAACTGTGGGCAGCGGGCGAACTCAGCACCACCGACTACCT
>QIDL01000385.1 GCA_003228415.1 Gammaproteobacteria bacterium
ATGCCAGGGGTAATCATCGTCAGGAACTATTTTCATGGCCGTCTGATGGTGGAACGCCGCACCTCGGGGATGGCGGTGGGTAGCATCCTGAGAGTCGTGGGTATCTACCTTGGCGCGCAACTCTGTTTCAGCTTCGGCTGGCTGAATCACGTCACCGCTTCGGTGATTCTCATCCTCGGCTTCGTCATTGAAACCGCCGTGGTCATTCAGGCGGCAGCGAGAGGCAAGGGTGAGCGTGTGAAAGCGACGCCAAATATGTAAACCACACAAACAAGCGCTGCCACATACCCAAGGATTTTGAGCGGTACTGTCCGGGCCCGCATTGCCAGCACCCCGAATCCGATGTAGCCGAGCAAGCCGATCAGCTTCGCCGCCAGCCAGTCGCTGGTGAGCGATGCGCCGATGTTGATCGCCATGGTAACGCCGAGAACCAGCAACAACGTATCGATCACGTGCGGAATGATCTTGATCCACTTCTGATTCCTGAGCGGCGAATCCAGGATGGACCACAGCCCACGAACCACAAAACCGAGCGTCGTCAGGTAAGCCAGCATGATGTGGAAGTTCTTCAACATGGTTATGATCCCCTCGGCTATCTCCAGAGAGTATCAAACCATCTCAGAGGTTCATCGGTAAAACAGCCTTGAGCGGAAAACAGCCTTGAGCGCAAAAACAGCCTTGAGCGAATAACAACAATCGTGAGAGCACACAGTCATGGATGAGTGGATGGATCAGGCGATGCGCCCGGTCGCTGACGCAGTATCGAGTTTCATTTTTTACTCGGTAGAGGTGGCAGGCGTCGGCATTCCGTTGATCGTCGTGTGGCTGATCGGCGGAGGGGTCTTTTTCACGCTCTATTTCCGCTTCATCAATTTCCGGGGCTTCGGTCACGCGCTGGCTCTGGTCAGCGGCAGATTTGCGAAACCCGACGATCCGGGTGAGATTTCTCATTTTCAGGCACTGACGACGGCGGTTTCGGGAACGGTCGGCATCGGCAATATCGCCGGCGTGGCAGTTGCCATTTCTCTAGGTGGCCCCGGCGCCACGTTCTGGCTCATCGTTGCCGGATTGCTGGGCATGTCCACCAAGTTCGCGGAATGTACTCTGGGCGTGATGTACCGGCATCAACACCAGGACGGCTCTGTGTCCGGCGGACCGATGTATTACCTGGAGCGGGGGCTCGCAGACATGCGGCTGCCTCGAATCGGAAAATCGCTGGGGACTTTTTATGCGGCAACGATGGTGATCGGGTGTCTTGGTATCGGCAACATGTTTCAGTCCAACCAGGCGGCAGCCATCCTGATTGACGTCACCGGCGCCGAGCAAAGTATATTCGCGGGCAAAGCCTGGCTCATCGGCGCTGGCCTCGCTGTTGCCGTTGGACTGGTGATCATTGGCGGTATCCGCTCCATCGCGCGAACCACATCACGACTGGTGCCCGGCATGGCGCTGCTTTACCTCATCAGCGCCGCGGTGATCCTGTCGATGAACTACCAGGCGGTGCCGGGCGCGCTGACGGCGATCTGGCAGGGCGCTCTGTCGCCGGAAGGAATCCATGGCGGGATGATCGGCGTGATCATCATCGGCTTTCGTCGCGCGGTTTTTTCCAACGAGGCCGGACTCGGTTCCGCGGCGATCGCTCATTCGACGGCTCGCACGCCATTTCCCGTTCGTGAGGGTTATGTGGCTCTGCTGGAACCGTTCATCGATACCGTGGTGATCTGCACCATGACGGCGCTGGTCATCGTGACCACCGTCTACGACCCGACCCTGGCCGCAGAAGGTGTGAGTGGTATCGAATTAACCACCCGGGCTTTCGCCAGCACTCTGTCCTGGTCACCCATCCCACTTTCGGTCGCGGCCATTCTCTTTGCTTTTTCCACCATGATCGCCTGGTCGTACTACGGGCTCAAAGCGTTCACCTACCTGGTGGGACACCATCGATGGGCCGATATCAGCTTCAAATTATTCTTCCTGTGCTTCGTGGTTCTCGGCAGCAGCGTCCAGCTCGGGTCGCTGGTGGATCTCTCCGACGCTCTGGTTTTTGTCGTTGCCATTCCGAACCTGCTGGGTCTCTATCTGCTGGCACCAACGATCCGCAAGGAACTGCGGAACTACGAAGCTCAACAATCGTTATAATCGCGTTGCTGACCGCACAACCCTTCATCAGCGAATCGAGGAGCAATTTACCGACGATGCAAGGCCCTACCTCCCACACATACTTTTCGCAGCGTCTACGGCTTCACTACGTCAACTGGGGAAACGAAGACGCTCCGCCCATGTTGCTGGTCCACGGCGGCCGCGATCACTGCCGTAACTGGGACTGGGTTGCCGAAGCGCTCAGGCACGACTATCACATCATCGCCCCCGACCTTCGAGGCCACGGTGATTCCCAGTGGATGGTCGGCGGCAGTTACAACCAGGTGGACTACGTCTACGACATCGCCCAGTTGCTGTTCCAGACCAGGATGACACCAGTGACCATCATCGGCCACTCGCTCGGTGGTTCGATATCGTTGACCTATGCCGGGCTCTACCCAGAGACGGTTACCAGACTGGTGTCCATCGAAGGCATGGGGCCACCGCCGCAAATGATCAAGGATCTAATCGACATACCGATCGAGCGTCGCTTGCAGCAGTGGGTGGACGACAATCGTAAGACTTCCGGCCGTATTCCGCGCCGTTACTCAAGTCTCGAAGATGCCTATGAACGAATGCAGAACGAGAATCCGCATCTCACCGAGGAGCAGGCACGTCATCTGACCATTCATGGCAGCAATCAGAACGAAGATGGCACCTACAGCTGGAAGTTCGACAACTATGTGCGCAACTTTTCCCCCGTCGGACTACCCGTTGAATCGCAGTACGAACTCTACAAGCGCATCAGTTGCCCAACGCTGCTGGTGCGTGGAACCGAATCATGGGCAACCGACCCGAAGGAAGACGGTCGCGCCGATCACTTTCAGAATGTCCAGGTGGCCAGCATCGGAAACGCGGGACATTGGGTACACCACGACCAGCTCGATGAATTTCTGATCCTGGTGCGAAATTTTCTCGCCGATTGAGCTCAATGAACGGGTCCCGCCGAGCCATCGCGCTGCACGATTCTCCCTGGCAGGGGGTATTTTATCTGGCGGGTGGCGGGACTTCGCTGCTCACAGAAATACTCGGCACCGCGGGGGCATCCCGCACCGTGCTGGATGCGCGCATTCCCTACTCCGACGCAGCGCTCTCCGAACTGCTCGGTGCCGCGCCCGAGCAGTCCTGCTCGGAAGCAACTGCTCGAGCCATGGCCATGAGCGCCTTTCAACAAGCTCGCCTGCTCGGTGCGCTGCGGCCATTCGGCTTTGCCTGCACCGCAAGCCTGGCCACCGACCACGTCAAGAAGGGGGATCATCGAGCTCACGCAGCGATCCAGACATCCGCAGCCACCTTCATCGCCCGGTGGACGTTTTCAGACACCAGGGACATCGAAGAGCTCAGTCTGTCAGAAAATCTATGGACCACGCTCATTCATGTCCTGGACATCGAGCCCTCTGCAAGACCAGCCGAGGTGCAAAGCACCGCTGCAAAACCCGCCTGGCGGGCACTGATTCTGGGCGAAGAACGGGCTCATGCAACCGCCGAGCACGACGGTAAATTGCTGCTGCCCGGAGCCTTCAACCCACTTCACGAAGGACACCGGCGCATGCTCACAATCGCCGAACAGTTGACCGGGCTCACAGGTGCCTACGAGCTCTCGGTTGCCAACGTGGACAAACCCTTTCTGGACTATCGGGAAATCGCAACCCGGCTCGCTCAGTTCGACCGGCCCGTGTGGCTGACTCGACTGCCCACCTTTGTGGAGAAAGCCCGACATTTCCGCGGCGCGTGTTTCGTGGTGGGCGTGGATACGCTTGTTCGGATCACCGAGCCACGTTACTACGGCAACGCTCACGTACGCGACGATGCGCTGGCCGAACTCGAAGAGTATGACGCTCATTTCGTGGTCTTCGGGCGCCAACTGGAATCAGAGGACACCTTCAAGGTGCTCGGAGATATCGTCAACCAAATGCCCGCAACGCTCGCAGCGCGCTGCATCGAAGTGGACGCGAAGCGTTTCAACAATCCGATCTCCTCTACGGCGCTCAGGAATTCAGCAGACTGAGAGTCACTCGAGATCTTCCAACCGCTTCGGCCAGTTGGCTTTCAGCAAGCGCGACAGAGAGCGGTCGGCCAGCAATCGACCGCCAGTCTGGCAACGTGCGCAGTAATTGGCTTCGTTCTCCGCGTAAACAATGCGCTGCACGGGAGAACCGCAGACCCGACAGGGCTCTTTGAACTTACCATGCACGGCCATCTCCGGATGGAACGCCGTGACCTTTTGAGGCCACTTCCCGACCGAAGCGTCACGCAGTCGGTCTGTCCACTCGCCGAGTAGGCGTTGCCGATACCGGCAAAGACGCGCTGATCGGTCAAGGCTCGTTTGAGGGTGTGGTTGGTGTCTCGTATGCGAGCCGTGAAGGTTGCCAGATCGATCTCGAGCACCTCGAGGCCACCGGGGTTCAGGGCTTGCAGCGCTTCCTCACCCTCGATCAGTTTCAACGACGCACGCTTTTTCCTGCTCGCTTCGGTGAAGATGAGTGATCCGTTATCAAAATCGAATGCGGCGAGCCCATTGCGTTTCGGGATGGCCTTGAGGCTCGGGGCGTCCGCAGGCGTTTTCCCGCTACGTTCCGCCCACTGCAGGCGACCGGAGATCATCAGATGGATCAC
>QIDL01000548.1 GCA_003228415.1 Gammaproteobacteria bacterium
GTGATATCCGAAGTCAGGCGACCCAATCATGTCCTTACCTGCGTGAATGGATGAGGGTCGAAGAGAAGCCTTTTGAGTCGTCATGGGAAATTTCAATTAATAAGTGCGCAATCACTTATAAAAGAAAACCAGAAGGAACGCAACAGCCGACACTCCAGGTTCAGGCCGACAGGCTGTTTTTCATCGTGCCAAGGTAACTCGGGACAAACTCGTCCTGGCCTATCTCCCTTGCGGCCGCCGATACGATCAGCGTCTTCAGGGTATCCGGGTGGGGTAGTGCGGAAACGTCGTTAATCCGAAGAACAGCCACACCCGCCGCAAGAGCCGTTCGCTTGTTGGCGTCGTTAAACGGATGTCCCACCACAATCGCATAGGTTGTGAGCGCGGCTACCGTGCTGGCATCGCGGTATTGTTGACCACCGTACTGGATGTTGTTCTTTACTCTGTCAAGTACAGAGGCAAGGCTGGCCCCAAGGCGGTAGCCAGGGAGGCCGCCGTCTCGAGCCAGTAGTTTCTCGTGAATATCAGCTACTTGCTGAACCGTGACGTACTTCAGTTCTTGGCCAGCCATGTCAATGCGTCCCCGTATTGATCAAGTACGGCATCGAACGCTGACTGAACCTCTTCATCGGTGGCATTGATCAAGCGCAGGGCATTGGCCGGTACGTAGTATCCTTCAAGCTGGTTGTTCCGCAGGATGGGCACAGGCTCACCGGTCCGCTTTGCACGATCGATCACCTTCGCGGGAGACTGTTTCAGGTCAGAGACCGTTACAAAGTGTTTATCATTCATGCTTGGATCCTCTCCGCACCGGCCTGCGGCTATTCCGAAAAGCGACGCCAGAGTACCTGATTTAGTACGTAGTATCAAATATGGTACCCAAAGTCTGATACCTGAAGCCGGAGTCGAGCCGGCGTACACGGAATTGCAGTTCCTATTTACGGCAGCAACTATGCCTGGCGGATAATTTTGAGCAACTGTACTATATTCAGTACACTTCGCGCATGAAGCAAGAGGTCGTCTGGCTGGGTGACAGTCGCAAAGTTGCACGGAGTTTCCCGAAGACCGTTCGGAAGGCGTTAGGGGCTGATCTGATGGCCGTCCAGCTCGGGCAGAGTCCCGCCGACTGGAGGCCAATGAAAACCATCGGCCCCGGGGTCAGGGAGATTCGGATCACCCACCGGGGTGAGTATCGAGCCTTGTACATCACCCACATTGGCGATCGGGTACATGTGCTGCACGCGTTTCGAAAGAAGACCCGCCGCACGGCAAAGGCAGATCAGGTCAAAGCCAGAGACCGGCTCAGAGAACTACAGAAGGAGCGACGTAGTGGATAAAATCATAGGAAGCGGCAACGTATTCAAGGATCTAGGCTTCGATGACATCGAGGCTGAGTTGCTAAAACAAAAGACGGAAGCGGCGCTCCGGATCAGACAGGCAATGGCCCTGGCGGGGCTCTCACAGGCGCAGCTCGCGAAAGAGATAAATATGTCTCGGCCAGGTCTGAACCGCATTCTGAGCGGTAACGTCAGCAACGTGACTATGGACAAGCTCTACCGTATCGCTTGTGGGGTTGGCGCGAGTGCTCAGTTCGTCGTGTCTCCGCCGAAGGTGCGCCGCCGAAGATCTGCCGCACCAAAAAAGGACCTGCCGAAAGGAACGTTGAAAAGCATCGAGAAGCAGTCAGGAGTGAAGCTATGAAAACCTACCCGGTAGTGTGTTTCAAAGACGATGATTCGGACTTCGGATTTATGGTCCCGGATATGCCCGGCTGCGTGAGCGCTGGTGAGACCTTTGAACTGGCCTACCTCTCGATCGTGGAGGCTATCGAAATGCACATCCATGCCGAAGTATCTGATCTCGCGTATCGATGCAGTCACCGGGAATCGGTCTGAATGGCTGCGGGGTCTCGCGGAGAAGGAACTGAGGCAAGCTTAGACTTTGCCATCTTGTAACTGGAGGCTGAGGTCGGAATCGAACCGGCGTACACGGAGTTGCAGTCCGCTGCATGACCACTCTGCCACTCAGCCATCTTCGGTGGTACGAAGGTCTTCGCGAAACGAAGGCGCGCATTCTAGCCATCTTGTTCTCAGAGCGCGAGTGCTGAGTCCGACGGATGGGAGGAAAAACGCGCGCTGGAAGCTGTAGGGATCAGGGGAGAGAGGGGTGCTCCCAGCGCGCGGAGGGGATCATTAAGCAGCTCTGACGAAGGCGGGTTGCCGACGTTCGATCATGAACTGGCGGAATGCTACGGCGAGTTCACGCCGTTGCAGGCTCTCTCTGCTGAGCTTTCTGTGCAGGAACAGGTTCCAGCAGACCAATGCAGCCAATACCAGTGTCAAAGTTCCTGTGGCCATCTCTGTCTCCTTGATGTTTTCCACGACCCATAGGTTAATCACTTTCGAGATCTGATCACGGCCCGGGAGGTCAAAGTTCGATCTGCCGGAGACATCTGTGGCGACCGCGGTCGCGACCACTGGATTCAAGCGCCATGAGTAAAGACGACATAGCACCACCTCCGCGTTGGCATACCCTGCTGGAGGGGCGTGTTGGTGCAGAAGCGTCCTATCTGATGCTGCAGTTACCTATGCTGCGGTTGACGCTACCCACCGGACACGGGCCTGTGATGGTGTTACCGGGCTTTATGGCGGACGATACCTCCACCTGGTTGCTGCGGCGCTTTCTGAGTTCTCTGGGCTATTCCGTGATGCCGTGGAAAATGGGGCAGAACAGAGGGCCGATGATGGCGTATCTGCCGCCGCTGATCGAAAGGCTCGAAAACTGGCGCGAGGAAACCGGCCAGCGGCCGAGTCTCGTGGGTTGGAGTCGCGGTGGCACGTTGTCCAGAGAAATTGCCAGAGAGCGGCCGGAGTTGATCAAAAGCGTTACCACGCTGGGCAGTCCGGTACGGGGCGGGGTGCGCGGTACCAGCATTGGCCGCATGGTTACCGCCCAGACCGGCCTGACACCGCAGCAGATCAACGCGATCCTGCGTGAACGTCAGCGCATCCCGATCACCACCCCGATCACGGCAATCTACTCGAAGACCGACGGGGTCGTTTCCTGGCAGGCCTGTGTGGACGATATCAATCCCGACGTGACGCACCATGTTGTCGATAGCTCGCACATGGGACTCGGCGTCAACGTGGCGGTTTATCGGCTGGTGGCGAAGAATCTGGCGCGCCATCACCCGGCGGCGGGGGCCGGCACAGAATAGCGGTCAGGGATCGACTTTGGACGATTTGCCACCCTGCTTGGGCTCGGTAAACGTGCGCTCCATCGCCTGGCGCACGAAATTGAATGGATTCAAGTCGCTCATTTCCCGCATGCGCCGGCGCAGTTGATCCTGATGTTCCAGGAAGGTCAGGATGCTTTGCTCGATATAGCGGGAAACGACGCTGCCGACATTATCGCCATAGAATCGAATGACCTGTTCGATGACCCGGTTGGTCAGAACCGGCTCGTGGCCTTCCGCTTCCTGTTCCGAGAGAATCTGCAGCAGAATCTGCCGTGTGATGTTGGCACCGTCCTTACTGTCGACCACGTGGATGCTCTCACCCTGAACGATGATTTTACGGACATCGTCCACGGTCAGATAGTGACTCTCCTGGAGGTCGTAAAGACGCCGATTCGGATATTTCTTGAATTCTCTCACTGCTGCCTGTCGGATGTGGGACTGTCCGTATTTCCGGGCTCCGGGAACAGCAGACTCAAACAGCCCTTGCGTTCGAAGGGTTTCCAGCCATCCAGTGGCTGTGCAAGCCGATCGGCGATGACGTGCAGCACCATGGGATTGAATGCCATGCCCGAGTGGCTCCCAAGCACCTCGATGTTTTCCGCCTGCTCGCCTTCGTACTCGAGGCAGGTACTCCAATGCACCACACCATCGGACTTGCTGTAGATGGCGGTACAGGGAACCGGCGGTGGCGCCGCCGGAAAACCGGTCATCTGATCGAGCATTTCCTCCCGGCTCATGCCGGAGACGGATTGAAACAGACGGCTCACCAGCGAATTCACCGTGTCCAGACTGCCAGAGGCAAACGGGCTGCCGAGAGTGATCACCTGGCGGATTCGATCCGGCCATTGATGCGCCAGGATCCGTGCAAACACGCCACCGAGACTCTGGCCGATCAGCGAGATACGGCCTGGCTGTTGAGCCAGGATATCCTGGAAGCGTTCAAAGAGGTTCTCCTGCAACTCGACGCTGCCGGTATTCTGACCAAGCTCCCAGGGTAGTGGTCTGTAGTTGAGCAGTCTGAGCAGGCGCCGCAGAATCAAGGTGGACTGGTCACCGACGCTGAAGCCGGGTAGAACGAATATTGTGTGGCCGTCGCCTTTCGGCGCGGTGGCAATCAAGGGCCAGCTGTAGGTCAGGGAAGTCATCTCGAGCATCACTCTGGGTAGCTCGGTCGCAGAATCCCAGAGCGAAGGACCGTTGGATTCGCGTTCTGATGGCTCCAACACTTCGTACAAAGGCTGACTCCCAAATTGACCTCCTTTGAGTGTTACCAAGAAACAGCAGGGGGTCAACCCAATTTTGCTGCGCTGCAATATGGGTTTTTAAAGCTTCTCCCGCGCTCATCCCCGCGCTGTAACTTCATGAACATCAATGTTTTAACAAAAAGTACTACTTTGTTGATTGCTAAATCGGCCGAGATCCATACAATGCGCGCCCATCTGAGTGTCGCACTGCACCACCAGAG
>QIDL01000025.1 GCA_003228415.1 Gammaproteobacteria bacterium
GGCAGTGATTTATATTCATATCGAACTGTTCGGCAGTCGAGGCAATGATCTCGTAGTCCAAGGCCCCGCCTTCCGCGAACATTTCTGCGCCAGCGGCAAGGCGACTGAAATCCGGTTTCCTGTCGGTAGTTATCGCCTCTTCACGGACCCGAGCACGTTTCTCCAGCGCGGCGTTTATGACACCTTCACCCAGCAATTCCTGAAGATCCCGAATCAAGGGAACCACATATTCCATCTGAATGCGTGTGCGTTCCAGGTTGGTCAGTTCAGCCATTTCATCTCCTTGTGTCGTTCCCGACCCCTGACTGTTGTGATTTCCGACCATAGAGACTGCCACTAGTAGTGTCCAGATCCGGGGCCACCTCTCTCCTCAAAAGGCGGGTACTATTCTCAGGTAAACGTAAACGAGGGTTAAGTCATGAAAGCAGCGGTGTATTACCAAGGTGGCCCGCCGGAGGTCATGAAATACGAAGAGGTGCCAGACCCGGAGGTGCGGCCGAGAAACGTGCTGATCGAAGTGCATGCGGTGAGTATCGAGGGCGGTGACGTGCTGGCCCGAGGCCGCGGGCCTGCCGGAGCCGCACCCTATTGCGGCGGCTACCTCGCGTCGGGCGTGATCGTCGAGGTGGGAGCAGACGTCAGCGACCGGTTCGTGGGTCAACGGGTGACCACGTCCGACAACGGCGGCTCCCACGCCAGCCTGCGCTCGGTGAATTCACGGTCTGCCTGGCCGATTCCCGACGACATGCCGATGGAGACTGGTGCCTGTATTCCCATACCGTTTGGGACTGCCGATGATTGTCTGTTTGAATTCGGACGGCTCACGGAAGGCGAGAGCGTGTTGATCCATGCCGGCGCCAGCGGGACCGGGCTCGCGGGTATTCAACTGGCCAAGCGTGCGGGTGCGAAGGTTTTCGCCACCGCCTCATCAAACGAGCGCCTGGATCGGTTAAAGGACTACGGACTCGATCACGGAATCAACTACACCGAGGTCGATTTTGAAGAGGCCATGAAGGCACTCACCGATGGCCAGGGCCCCAACCTGATCGTCGATTCCGTGGGCGGGAAGAACCTGGAAAAGAGTCTCTCCTGCGCCGCCTACCGGGGGCGCATCGTGTCCATGGGCGGTGTCGGCCGGGATGCCCATCAACCCGATTTTTCCATCATGGCCGGACAGAACAAAACCTATGTCAGTTACTTCCAGGGTGCGGAACTGAGATTCAACGGCGAACGCGCACGGGCCAATGTGCAGAGGTTGATCGAGGAGGTGAGCCGAGGGGAGTTGCAGGTGGTGATCGACAGAACCTATAAGCTGTCTGAAGCGGCCGAGGCGCATGCGTTTATCGAGTCTAGGAAAGCGTTCGGGCGGGTGGTGCTGGTGCCGGATGGGATGACGGGGTAGAGCTGGTCAATTCGGTCAGCTCGAGCAAGGCTACAGTTTCCGTCAAAAGGCCTGAATTTGGTATATATCTATACACGTCATCGGCCTCATGTATAGAAAACGCCATTTCGTTGACATGATAGGAATAATTGTATAGAAAGTGCCTACTTTCTATACAGGTCGTCACAGTCATAAAATCCGCATGACAGATAGCAAAATCTCAATGCTACCCCCCCAGGCGGACCTGGAAACGCTCGCCGTGTTAAAGGCGCTCGCACCTGCCCACCGGTACCTCGCTGAGCTGAAGGGTATGACGGCGACGATCCCGAATGAGCATATTTTGATCAACACCCTCGCACTGCAGGAAGCGAAGGATAGCTCGGAAATCGAAAATATCATCACCACGCATGACGATCTCTTCAAGGCCTACCTGTTCTCAGACTACATCAAAAACCCAGCAGCTAAGGAAGTGAGTCGCTATGCGGCCGCGCTGAAAACCGCGTTTGAAGAAATCTATCAGGATCGTCTCATTACCGTTAACCGTATCCTCCATGCGCATCAAGTATTGCAACAAAATGACGCTGGAATCCGCAAGCTACCGGGAACCGCCCTGAAGAACCAGGAGACCGGTGAAACGGTCTACACTCCACCGCAAGATCACGCCGAGATCATTCTCCTGATGAACAATCTCGAACAGTTCATCAATGACGACGCGATGGGTGATATTGACCCACTGATAAAAATGGCGGTGATTCACCACCAGTTCGAAAGTATCCATCCGTTCTACGACGGCAACGGCCGAACGGGGCGCATTATCAATATCCTCTATTTAGTCGCGAAAGACTTATTGGATATTCCGGTCCTATATCTAAGCCGGTACATCATCAGCAATAAGCAGGACTACTATCGTCTGTTGCAATCAACGCGTGACACTGGCGACTGGGAGCCATGGATCCTCTACATGCTCAAGGGCATTGAACTCACGGCGCGCCAGACTATCTGGATTATTCAACAGATCAAAGAAATCATGATCCGCTATAAACATCGGATACGCGCGGAACTGCCGAAAATATACAGTCAGGATCTGCTGAATAATTTGTTCATGCATCCATATACGAAAATCGAATCCGTACGGGCTGATCTACGGGTATCTCGGTTAACCGCCACGAAATACCTGGAGCAACTGACGGAAAAGGAACTCATCGAAAAACACAAAATCGGGCGATACAACTACTACGTAAATCGGCCGTTGATGAACGTCTTTGTGGACATTCCGGATATGCCTGGGGGCAGCCTCATCGGCTTACGACATACCCATTCTTGAGTTTCTGCGGTTACAGGACCAGTCGCAGTTAAAGAAATGAACGGAACAGCCCCGGAACTCGTCGGCATCGACTGGTTGGTTATCGGTTGCTATTTCGCCCTGATCGCCGCCATCGTCGTCTGGTCCTCACGCCGGGTGGCGGATACCACCGATTACTTTCTTGCAGGCCGCAACCTCGGCTGGTTTGTGGTGGGGGCATCCCTGTTCGCCTCGAACATCGGCTCGGAGCATATCGTCGGGCTGGCTGGAAACGGTGCCACCTCCGGCATGGCGATGGCCCACTACGAGTTGCATGCCTGGATCATGATCCTTCTGGCCTGGGTATTCGTGCCGTTCTACTACCGGGCAGGCGTGTTCACGATGCCGGAGTTTCTGGAGCACCGTTTCGGCCCCAACGTGCGCTGGATGCTCAGCATCTTTTCATTGGTGGCCTATGTGTTCACCAAGGTATCCGTGACGGTTTTTGCCGGCGCCCTGGTCTTCAGAACCCTGCTGCCCGATACCTTTGGCTCTCCCGATAACGCGTTCTGGGTTGGCGCCTTTCTGACCGTCGCCTTGACCGGCATCTACACCGTATTCGGCGGGTTGCGGGCAGTAGTTTATACAGAGGTCGCACAGACGGTCCTGCTGTTGCTGGGCTCGGTGCTGATTACCTACTTCGGCCTGCAGGCGATCGGTGGCTGGAACGAGCTCAGGCAGATGGCGATGGAAAACCGCGAGGCGTTCGCGCTGTGGCGGCCGCTGTCGGACCCGGAGTTTCCGTGGCTGGGTATTCTCATCGCGTCGCCCGTTATCGGCATCTGGTACTGGTGCACGGATCAATACATCGTGCAACGCACCCTGGCGGCCAGGGATCTGACCAACGCGCGACGCGGTGCAATCTGGGGTGGCTTCCTGAAGGTCTGGCCTGTGCTGATATTTCTCGTGCCTGGAATGATCGGCTGGGCCCTGCACCAGAAAGGGCTGATGGTGATACCCCTGCGGGAAGGGGCGACCACCATCAACGGCGATATGGTGTTCCCGCTGCTGGTTGCGCATTTACTGCCTGTGGGACTGCGCGGGCTGGTGGTTGCCAGCCTGCTGAGCGCGCTGATGTCGTCGCTGGCGTCGTTGTTCAATTCCTGTGCAACTCTTTTCACGGTGGATGTCTATGAAAAGCTGCGTCCTGGCAGACCGGAACAAGAACTGTTGCGGGTCGGCCGCATGGCGACCGTGGTGGTCGTATTCTTCGGCCTCTTATGGATTCCGGTCATGCACAATATGGCCGGGGGCGGGCTGTATCGCTATCTGCAGGGCGTTCAGTCCTATCTGGCGCCCCCCATCGCCGCGATCTTTCTGCTCGGACTGTGCAGCAAACGAATCAATGAAAGTGGTGCGATGTGGGGGCTGGTGATCGGCTTCGCGCTTGGCATGTCCAAGCTGGTCATCGAAGCCATTCATGGCAGCGCACCTTTTGCCGAAGGTTCTCTGCTGCAGACCTATGCCGCGTTCAATTTTCTCTACTACTCAGGTGTGCTGCTGTTGTTGAGCAGTCTGATCATCGTGTTGGTGTCGCTCGGCACAGCGGCCCCTGACATAAAACGTATCAGCGGCTTGACGTTTGCCACGCTGACTGCAGAAGACAGGCGACAGGTTCGCGAATCGTGGTCTCGCCTGGATGTGGTCGCGACCTGTGTGGTGCTCGGATTGGTCGCCGGCTTCTATCTCTACTTCAGCTTCTGGCTGGATGGATGACCGATTCAGATAGATCTCTCCACCCAGATTCCCCGCAGCCACTGAGTGATAAGCCCGAAACCGATGACTACTGCCATCAAGCGGACGACACCCCCGAGGAACGGAATATTGATCAGCACAAACAGGATAACCAGACCGAGCAGCAGTGGCAGCGCGCGGTGATGTGCGTCACCATCCAGCAGCAGACGTCCTACATGTCCCGCGATGACAATGCCCGCCGTGTACAGAGCGATCAGCCACAGCAGCAAGGCCAGCACC
>QIDL01000475.1 GCA_003228415.1 Gammaproteobacteria bacterium
ACCCCCTGCTCGATCAGCGAATCGATCTCCGCCACACCGAACCCCAGGTCTTCCGCGACCACCTCGCGCGAGTGACGACCGAGGCGCGGCGCGGCAGTGATGGTTACCTCGCTTTCGGACATGCGCGCCGGCCAGCCGAGCACCTTGACCTTTCCGTGAACTTCATGATCCACGGTTTGCACGAATCCGCGCTCGTTCATGTGAGCATTGTGAAACAGATCTCTGGTGTCGAGCACCGCACTGGCGGGGACTCCACCCTCGGCGAGTTCGCGCATGGCCTGATACTTGTCCCTGGCCATGGTCCAACCGCCGATCACTTCAACCAGGGCTTCCCGGTTTGCCAGCCGATCCTTGAGATGCAGAAAACGCGTGTCTTTTATGAGGTCGGCGCGGCCGATGCTCCTCGCCAGCGCCTCCCACATACGCGGCGTCACAGCCATGATGAAAACATAATCGTTGGGACCACCCGGCTGGCAGGGATAGAGTGACATCGTCGGCAGCAATCCGTTGCCGTTGCGAGCGGCCGCCTGCTCTCCCCAGGCGGATTGTGAGGTGGCGGTTCTGAGGAAGTAGGTCATGGCCTCCTGCATGGAGAGCTCGATGAGCTGGCCCTTGCCGGTCTGCAGCTTCTGCACGTAAGCGGCCGCTATGGCGAGCGCCATCTGCACACCGCTGCCCGCATCACCCGTGGTGGGTCCCGGACGCATGGGAGGGCCGTCTGCTTCACCTGTTATGGAGAAGGCGCCCGCCGCGGCTTGCGCGACCATGTCGTAACACTTGTAATCGGCCCATGGCCCCGAGGTCCCGAAGCCCTTGATGCGGGCGTAGATCAGGTCGGGTTTGATGGCCTTCATGACGTCATAACCGAGATCCAGTTTCTCGATGACCCCCGGGCCATAATTTTCGACGAATATGTCGTAGTGCGGCACCATCTGCAGCAGCAGTTGGCGCCCTTCGGGCTTGCGCAGATCCAGGGCGATGCTGCGCTTGTTGCTGTTCCATACGCAGAAATACGCGGAATCACCAGTCTCGGTACCGAAACCTCCGCGACCGGGATCGCCGGTACCCGGCGGCTCGACCTTGACGACGTCGGCGCCGAGCCAGGCAAGCGCCTGGGTGCAGGCGGTGCCCGCTTCGTACTGGGTCATATCCAGAATTCTGAGCCCGTTGAGCGCGGCCATCTCGATCTCCCGTGTTACCTTGCCAACGACGCTACGACCGCGGCCGTGCTAAAGCAAGCGAACACGATGCACCCGGTCTTTCAAGGAGCGTGTAGAAACGGAAAGGTTGGTGAAATGACATTCAAGGCAAAGGACAAGACCCCAACGACTCGATGGATAAACGCTGTTCCACCGGGCGCCCTGCTGCTCTTTCTGCCCACCCTGCTGCTCAGCCTGGCGGCGTGCGGCGGCAACGATAGAGCCGAACGCCTCACGCCCGATGCCTCCTCTCGGGAAACAGGCCAGCAAACGGTCAGTGACAACGAAGTCCCCACCGGCCGGCTGCCGAAAGGCATCGAACCCATTCGCTACCGGCTGAGCCTGACGATCGATCCGCGCGAATCGCACTTCACCGGCCATGTGGAGATCGACATCAAACTGGATCGCCCTGCCCGGTCTCTCTGGATCCACGGCAACCGGATCGAAGTCGGCAGCGCCGTTACCGAGGTGGCCGGCCGTGACCCGATCGACACCATCTATAAGCAGGCCGCCGACATCGGTGTGGCCAGGCTCGAGTTCAGTGAACGCCTGCCGGCCGGCACGGCCACCCTGATTTTCGACTATCGAGCACCCTTCAACACCAGCCTGGAAGGGCTCTATCGGGTGGTCAACGGCGGCCACTCCTACGCCTACACCCAGTTTGAATCGACCTCGGCACGCCTGGCTTTCCCATCCTTCGACGAGCCAGGGTACAAGGTCGAGTTCGACGTCGATCTGACCATTCCGAGCGAATTCGTCGGCATTACCAACACTCCTTTGCTGGAAGAACGCGACCTCGGCGACGGTAACAAACGCCTGATCTTCGCCACCAGCAAACCGCTGCCCACCTATCTGATTGCCATTGCGGTCGGTCCTTTCGATGTCGTGGAGTGGCAACCCATTGCCAGCAGCGAGTTACGCAGCGAGCCCATCCCGTTGCGCGGTATTACCACACTGGGCAAGGGTGAGCAGATTCATTTTGCGTTGGAGAACACCCAGAAAATCGTGCTTGGCCTGGAGGACTACTTCGATATCCCCTATCCCTACGCCAAGCTGGACATCATCGCCGTGCCTGACTTTGCGGCCGGTGCCATGGAGAACGCGGGTGCGATTACCTATCGCGAGCAATTGCTGCTGATGGATGAAAATGCCTCGGTGGGTCAACGGCGCAGCTACTTCGGGGTGCACACCCATGAACTGGCCCATCAGTGGTTCGGCAACCTGGTCACCCCCGTCTGGTGGGATGACATCTGGTTGAACGAGTCATTCGCCACCTGGAATGCCGCAGCCGTGCTGCACACATTGTTCCCGCAACAGCACTACCGGGATTCCCTGCTCGCCAGCGCTTCCCGGGTCATGCGGATGGACAGCCTGGCGAGTGCCCGGCAGATTCGTGAACCGATCCTGCGCCATGAAGACATCGGCTCGGCCTTCAATGGCATTACCTATCAGAAAGGCGGCGCGGTGTTGAACATGTTCGAGTCCTTTGTCGGTGAAGACAATTTTCGTAATGGAATTCGCCAATATATGAAGAAGCACGCCTGGGGCAACACCACCGGCGAGGACTTCATCAACGCCATCGCGGAGGCCAACCCACAGGTGGACGGCGCAGATCTTCGAAATGCTTTCAGAAGCTATATCGAACTCCCGGGACTTCCCGTCATCAGCAATCAATTGCGCTGCAGCGACCAGGCCATCGACCTCGAGTTGACCCAGCAGCGTTACCTGCCTGTCGGTTCATCGGGCTCCAGCGATCAGACCTGGACCATCCCCGCCTGCATCAGCATGAGTCTGGACGGTGAGATCAGCGAGCGCTGTTTCCTGCGCAAGGACAAATCCCAGACCATCAATCTGGCCATCGAGAGCTGCCCCGACTACCTGCTGCCGAACGCGCGTGGCGCCAGCTATTACCGTTGGTCTCTACCCACCGGCCAGTGGCAGGATCTGCTCGAATCACTGGATTCGCTCAGCACCGCAGAACAGATTTCCGTGGCCAGCAGCCTCAGCGCCGCCTTGAACGCCAACGAACTCAGTGTCGACGACTTTGTCACCGCAACAGCGGCGATCGCCCGCGCGCAATCCTGGCGGGTGGCTACGGCGCCGTTGGCAGACGTGTATAAAATCATGGATTTCGTCGCCACCGATGACGAGCGAGCGCAGCTCGAGAAACGCCTGGTTGAGTGGTATCGGCCACGTCTGACCGAGCTGCTGGCGCTCCCACAGTTGCGCCAGGACCAGATCCAGTTCCGTACCGTCCTTCTCACCATCCTGGCTCTCAAAGCCAGAGACGAATCCACACGCACGGAATTGCGCAACCAGGCGACCGCTTACGCCGGTTTTGGTGGCGACAAGCAGATCCACGAGGATGCGCTGGACCCCAACCAGCTCGATACCGCGCTCAAGGTCGCCGTCGATGATATCGGCAAGCCCTATGTCGAGTTGCTCTGGCAACACTTTTTGAATTCCGACGACATGAAACAGCGGCAGAGCCTGCTCGGCGCCATGGCTTACAGCACGGACAGTGAAGTCGCGGCAACCATGCGCGGCCGCATACTCGGACCGGAACTCAAGGGTAACGAGATCTTCTACATCATGGGCACCCAGACCGGTCGAGCCGCGTCCCGCGACGGTCTATGGCGGTGGCTGCAGACGAATATGGACGCCTTGCTGGAACGGATTCCCACCTGGCGTCAGGGTGGCTTACCCCGTGTCGCCGGCTCGTTCTGCAGCGAGGAGAAAGCCAGAGAGCTCGAAGCGGTATTTTCGCCCTTCATCGACGATCTCGGGTCCGGCCAGCGGACACTGGCAAATACCACGGAAACCATCAAGTTGTGCGCGGCGTTCGCGCGAGCGCACAAGCACTGAGCGAGCCCGGCTTCCCTGTCGCGACCCATCTGCTTCCGCGCCGCCGGCTAATAGGAAATACCGGGCGCCTTGTTCAGATAATCGTTGTCCGCCAACTGCCTCATCATGAAGTCGGCCACGTCTGCGCGTGAAATTTTTACGGTGATGGTGTTGTTATCCGCCGTGAAGCCATGCTGATACGAACCTGTCCTGGATCCGTCAATAAACGATCCAGGCCGGACAATGGTCCAGTCCAACCGACTCTCTCTGATATTGCTCTCCTGCAGATTGTGGTCCTCATAGAGGTGGCCCATAAAAAGCGAAGCGATAAAGTACCTGTATCGGAGCGGAAGCGTCATGGTGTTCCTCGAGTGCCTGGGTCACGAGCAGGCGTCCGGTGGCGCCTGTCGCGCCGAATACGATCAGTTTCATATCTGTTTCCTCATCCTGATACCTATGCCGTTGCAATCGCAATCTGGGCCAGCAATACATAAGCGCCGAGAAAACAGATCGCCGCCGCTGCGGAGGTGATCGCTCGAACGTGGTTCCACAATACCCAGCGCGGCACATAGACATTCTCCCAGTAAGCGGCGGTCTAAGGTCCAGAACAATCCATGGCATCCAGGCGATGGTTCAT
>QIDL01000441.1 GCA_003228415.1 Gammaproteobacteria bacterium
GCAGCCCTCGGCAACTCGGATCGAGACGAGTTGCTGCACACCCTGGCGGCGGCGCGGGCGGGACTCACGCGAGTCAGGGCAGACATCAGCAATCACGCAGACGAATGGAATCTCAGGTACGCTAAGTCGTCGTTACGCAGTTACCGGGAAGTCGTCCGCGCCGCCACCCTCGAAGTCGACTGACCTGGCTGATCAGGAATTCGCTATGGTCGATATCGACGCAGCATTGCGTAAATTGACGCTGGAAGAAAAAGTCACTCTGGTTTCGGGAGAGAGTCTCTGGCGCACCTTCCCGATCGACGGCGCCGCTGTTCCGGTCCTCAAGGTGAGCGATGGTCCCAACGGCGTTCGCGGCGACGGCGGCGTCTCCGCCGCCTCCTTCCCGGTGGGGATCTGCATGGCCTCCACCTGGAACACCGATCTGCTGCAACGCGTGGGTGACGCCATTGCGGAAGAAGCGCTCAGCAAAGATGTGCAGGTGGTGCTGGGCCCGACGATCAATATCCATCGAACGCCCCTGGGCGGCCGCAATTTCGAATGCTACTCAGAAGATCCTCTGCTGTCTGGCACGCTGGCAGCCGCCTTTATCAGTGGTGTTCAACGCAAAGGGGTAGGCGCCTGCCTGAAACACTACGTCTGCAACGATTCGGAATTCGAAAGGCATACGATTTCTGTCGAAGTCGATGACAGAACCTTGCGGGAGATCTACCTGAAACCCTTTGAGATTGCGATCAAGGCCAGCCATCCCTGGACAATTATGGCCGCATACAATCGAATCAATGGGACATACGCCTGTTCCCATGACCATCTGATCAACCAGGTGCTCAAAGGCGAATGGGGATACGACGGGCTGGTGATCTCGGACTGGTTCGCCGCAAAGGAAACCGTCGCCAATGCACTCGGTGGCCTGGATCTGGAAATGCCCGGACCCACTCGAGTCTGGGGCAAGGCACTACTCGAAGCGGTTCGCAGCGGCGATGTGGCCGAGACCCTCATCGATGACAAGGTCAGGAGACTGCTTCGAGTCATCGATCGGACTCACCGCTTCGAGCGGCCGGATGAAATACCGGAACAAGGCATTAACAAACCAGAACACCGACAGACAGCATACCAGGCAGCGGCGGAAGGCATGGTGCTGTTGAAGAACAACGGTGTCCTGCCACTGGCCGGCAGCGGGTTGAAGAAACTCGCTGTCATTGGTCCCAATGCGGCCGAGTTTCGGATCATGGGCGGCGGGTCCTCGGCGTTGAAACCCCACTACACCGCCTCGATTTTCGACGCCATCGCAGAAAAAATGCCAGGCGTGGAAGTGGTAACGGCGCCAGGCTGTACCACCCACAAGTTCATTCCAGAACCAGACAGCCGTTTGCTCTCTCCCGAAGCAGGCAGCGGCGTACACGGTCTGAAAGCTCAATTCTTCGAAGAGAAAATCGGCTCGAGCCTGGTTGCCGAAAAAGTGATCAGATCATCCACCGTCCATGTCGGCGGCCTGGCAGCAGGTGCCATGTCGGCATCGCTCGAAGGTCTGTATAACGTCACGGAATCCGGCAAACACGAATTCGGATTGCTGTCGACAGGCAAGGCTCGATTGACCGTGAACGATGAGCTTCTGATCGATAACTGGAACGCCACCGAGCCTGGAGAGGCATTTTTTACCCAGGCAACGACCGAGAAACGAAATCGAATCAGCCTGACGGCTGGCGAAGACGCACGCCTGAAAATTGAATTCGAAGTCGACCCTGGCAACACCTTCAGAGCATTCCGTTACGGCATCCTGCCACCACAACCCGAAGACGCTATCGCAGACGCGGTGGCGCTGGCCGGCTCAGCGGATGCGGTGATGCTGATGGTCGGAACCAACGACGACTGGGAAACCGAAGGCAACGATCGCGTCACACTGGCGCTACCCGGGGCTCAGGATGAACTCATCGCGCGCGTGCTGGCAGCGAACGAGAAGGCCGTCGTCGTCAACAACAGCGGCTCCCCGGTGGACATGCCCTGGCTGACAGCCGCTCCGGCGGTCATACAGAGCTGGTTTGCCGGTCAGGAGTCTGCCAACGCCCTGCTCGACATAGTGTCGGGCGTGGTCAATCCCTCAGGCAAGCTACCCATCAGTTTCCCGAAGCGCCTGGAAGACACTCCAGCCTATACCAGCTATCCCGGTGAATTCGGCCATGTCCACTATGGCGAGGGTGTGTTCGTCGGCTACCGATGGTACTCGAGCCGCGATATCGATCCCCTGTTGCCTTTCGGTCACGGTCTGTCCTATACCACCTTCGACTATGCCGACCTGACGATCGCCGCCGGTGACCCTCAAAACGCCACCGCTGTGGAGTTCAAACTCAAGAACAGCGGCGACCGGGACGGCAAGGAAACCGTGCAGGTCTATGTCGAGGCACTGGAAAGCCCCGTTCTCAAGCCACGCATCGAATTGAGGGGATTCTGCAAGGTCGATCTCCGTGCAGGTGAAGAACAAACGGTGCGTCTCGCCTTGAGCGCCGACGCCTTCGCCCATTGGGACCTCAACCAATCGGACTGGGTGACTGCCGCCGGCCGCTACCGGATCCATGTCGGTAGCTCATCGACAGACTTGAGACTGACCGGGACCATTACCGTCGAAGGGTGAAGCAGGTTCAGACGCTGTCGGCGACGAGCCCATCGGGGGAGAACCTGAGCCCCTGCTCCGCCAGATAACCACCAATATCCGCATCGGTCTCGATCGCTCTGATGGCGTCCACCGGCAGATCATGTTGCCACTTCATATCGGGTCGAATCTCCGATCGTCGTACCGATTCGGCGTGGGCCGTTTTCATCGTTCCGAAATTTGTCCCTTCACCAAATCGGAGTTGCCCAGGCTCGAAGTCGAGCCCCAGCTCCGGCATCAGGCGTTCCAGCATCTGTCTGGTGTCGAACACCATGTCGTGATAGGTGACCAGCGTTGAAGAATTACCCACTCGCTTCAGATAGCTCAATATCTGTCGATTTGCCCGCAACCACTTGTAGATATAGACGGTAACCAGATCCCCGGCGAGAATTCTCGGGGCACGAGCGGGCATTCTTCGAGCGACTCTCAAGCGTTGGCGGCGCTGCTGCCTGGGCGTCTCGTAGGTCTTCAACCAACGCAACACCAGGGCACGAGGGTCGCGCACAAGATGTACAAATCGGATATCGAGATTCGAGTTTTTCGCGATTCGCACCGCCCACTCGACCTTTTTGGAGTTATCTATGATGACGGGCTCCGCCAATTCGAGCCTGGCGGCAATTCGTTGCAGCAGAATTTCGTGCCAGTTCTCCACAGGCTCTGCAGCCAACCCGTCAAACAGCGGATCGGAGTTGTACTCGGAAACCACTGGCGCCTCACCGCCGGACTCCAGCAATTTCTGAAAGCGATGAATTTCTCCGACCCCCAGGCATTGGCTATGGGCGCTCAACAGGTGTGACAACAAATGAGAACCCGAGAAATTGGTCCCCAGCAGAATCACAACGCGACTGGAATCCGTCACGATCGCCGACCCCGCCAGAACGCACGGCCACTTTCCGGGTCATGTAATCGTTTCATCGATATCGCATCAATTCGAATACCTTCTGACACTTTTCCGCAATCAACGCTTCGATTTCGGGCGTTATGATCTCTTCGGTCGAATTGTGTTGCGAATTCTCCTTCATCCTTGGCAGCGTCAATCGGCTATCGACGCCAATGTCCTCCAGGACATCCTCGAGTTCCTGCTCAAGGCTTTCGTAACTGATCAGCCGATTCACCGCGAGCTTGTCGGAAATCGTGTAGAAGCGATAGTTCATGCTTGCCGCGAAGTCCGACCGGGCCAGCCTGTCTCGAATATTCTGCCTGATCTGCTCGACGCTCATGACCGACGCTACTCCCGCGTTGTATGCCCGGTTCTCATAAGCGGCGAGTGATATCAGCCAGCTGTGCGGGTGTCTTTCAATCGCAAATTTATAAAAATCCGAGTAGTCACGTCGGCCCAATTTGCGCCTGACCGTTCTAGCGGTCATGTGACTGGCGTAGTTCTTTTTCATGTTGCGGCTGAGCTGGATGGCTTCCTCAAACTTCTGTTCCAGCACCAGCTCTGTGTAGTGCTCCTCATCGGCCTTGTGCCTGGCATAATTTTTCGAGAAGTGGCCTTCTGAAGCGGAATAGAACTCGTCTCGCGGGGTCACGCAAGCAATGATGTCATCCGGCCCCGTTACGGTGCGAAGACAGGCTTCAACACTGGTGCCCGCGACTTTTCTGGTCTTAATGAATATGAACTTGTGTTCGAAACTGATAATTGTCATACGTATCCGCGGTACCCCGGGCGAGCTCGACAGAGAGACGTTCTCTAAGGTTAGATGCTCCGGGGTTGAGATGGCTACCCCAATAGGTGGAAAGACGACGGTACATTTCAAGAGCACCGGGTTCAGAGTCACAGCAGCCATCCACTGAAGAGGTATTTTTGTCCACCACCAGTATTCGCGCAGGGTTCAGCCTGCTCAAGAATCCAAACGTGAGCAGAATGTTCATCGCCTACCTGGTGAGTTATACCGGCACGGCCATGGCGCCGATCGCAATGGCATTCGGCGTGCTCGAGTTGACCGGCTCCACAAAGGACGCCGCGATCGTCATTGCGGCACCGACACTGGCATCGATTGCCGTATTGCTCCTCGGCGGTGTGCTCGC
>QIDL01000529.1 GCA_003228415.1 Gammaproteobacteria bacterium
GCTGGTACCCAACGTCCGGAAGACCTGGTTGGGGCCGCCCGTGAAGCCATGTGGTGGCCCGTGTATCCGACCTTTATCTAGGTCGGTGGCGTGGGATAGCCAATCAGTGAAACACGTCATCCGGACCACGTGGTAAACGCTCGGCATCTTCTTCACGATGCTGCTTCAAGTCCTGACCGGATTTTTTCAGCGCGGCGTTAACAGTCTCACTCACGCAGGCTGCACAGAATCCTTCTTTAACCAGATCTTCGATCATGAAACCCATCAAATCATAGACTGACAAAGTACCCTCGTTACTTTCGTTGAATCGCCAGAGCACGTCTTCAACGGCCTGCAGCGCAACTTCGCAGCGGACGTCGTCTCGCTCAATCAACTGCTTTTCGTTCTCCACCCCATCGTCTGTTTCGGTGCCCATGTCGTCGGCGCTCCTTCTAGGGGGACGCATTGTACTTGCTCAACCGAGTCCAACACTATGGCTCGTGATTCCGGGGTAGGACTGTTGTTCGAAGGAGTTTCGGCAGCGGTCGGCCCGGAGTGGTCCGGACCCTGAAACCCTGCAAAAGACGAACCGGAGGTCGAAAAATCGCAGGAAGCAGGTAAAAGAAAACCCCGCCAAGGCGGGGTTCTCCAATCAGCCCTCCGAAGAGGCCTGATATCAGGATTCTGAGGCCTTCCGTTTGATCTCGCTCACTTGAAGCGGAACCTCCCTTTTGGTCCAGACCCGTTGACCGTTTCTCTACCAAACCACCTCGAGGGTGATTGGCGTAGTCCCGGCCGTCGGCTCAAAAGCCGTTATTTTACGACGCCTTGCTACGTCGCCTCGAACTGAACCGATCGATTCGGCTCAAGGACAGGATCTTCCCGGCTCCGGCGTTGCTTTATCCGTTGCTACTCTGGCATTCACGCCGCGCATCACCCTGAGGTGGTACTTTAGCGTTCCAACCGGAGCAGCAGCGTCGCTGCAACCCCATCTGCCCTGCCTTCCGCACCGTTGGCCAACGGTGCCTTGGACTTGGGATTCTCCCTTGAGCCAGCGTCGCCTGATGCTGACCCAGACCCCGGCGAGGGTCTTGTCGCTTGTCGGTCTGAATGGCCCTGTCGCCAGTGTCCTTCGTCTCGCCAACCGTGCAGTCCATACTACGGAAGCTCCGGTCGAACACCAGTGAAAAAGATGCAATCCCGTTGTGGATATGTTGTGTAGCAACGCTGCAAAAAGCTGTGGAAAACTCAAATTACTGAAACCGGCTTACCAGGAAACAACCGTAACTCGTTGATGTGGAAAAGCTTACTGTGCATGCACGGATTTCATGTAGCCGGTGTCCACCGAAAAACTCCCACCTGGCGGCCGGAAAACGAGCCCGCAATTGATTGCGATCAAGCTGGCCCAACTGTCCAGTGGCAATCTGGCGCTGCCAGGCTGTGAGCAGTTGAACATCACCCAAAGGAGATACGCTATGGCAGCGGTCGTCAAGGAAAATCAGAGCGACACCCCCTCTTCCAAGACCTACGATACGTTGATGCAGGTCTCCTGGAACTTCGACTATCGGGGACGGGTCACCAAGCTTGACGACCTCTACAATCGCGCCAAAGAAAATCAGTGGAATGCCTCGGAGCTCGCCTGGGAGACTCCGATCGATCCTTCAAATCCGATCATCGCACCCGAGCATAGCCAGTATGCACAGATGCCGTTCTTCCAGAAGTTGTCAAAAAGCCAACAGGAAACGTTCTCAGCTCACTCGACCGCCCAGATGCTTTCCCAGTTTCTGCATGGCGAACAGGGCGCCCTGCTGACCGCCGCAGCGGTCGCCCACGGCGTCCCCGATATGAAGGCCAAATACTACGCCGCGACTCAGACCATCGACGAGGCACGCCACGTCGAAGCCTACGACCGCTACGTGAACAAAATTGCCATCCACTATCCGATGATTCCGTGGTTGAAAACGCTGATCGATACGACCCTGCAGACCGACAATTTCTGCAAGGTCATGATCGGCATGAATATGATCATCGAAGGGCTCGCGCTCGGTGCATTCAACAACATGTATAAGCAGACCGAAGAGCCGCTACTAAAATCCATCACGTTCAACGTCATGCGCGACGAGTCCCGACATGTGGCTTTCGGTCACGTCTATCTGACACCAACGATTGCTGCATTGCATCAGGATGAGCGAGAGGATCTCGCACAATTCGCTTTTGATGCCGTAGAAATTCTAGTGGCTGGCCAGTCCGGCGAGATGGATTTAGGATTCATCAAGGTGCTCGAAGTCAGCGGTATCGACCCTCAGGACTTCATGGCCGGTATTGACGAAGCAGCCAAGCTGGGCATTACCCGTGACCTGCCACCCGGGCAGATACACGCGCTGAACGATCTCATGATGCCGGCACTGATCAGAGCGGGCCTGGTGACAGCCCGAACCAAGGAACTGTTCGAGGGTGCCGGCATTCCGGTAAACACGGATCTGAGAGTGCTCGAAGCGATGGAGGATAGTGAATCAGATCTGAATATTTTGAACGCAGAACAGGCGGCCTACTAGTCGTAAAGTTTACGAGAGACATCGAGGGAGGTCTTTGAGCGTGCCCCTGGCTGAAGTAACGGCGTCCAGCATGTTGTCCGGTTTTCCGGAACCCATGCTTGTCATCGAGCCCGGCGGCACGCTCGTTTTCGTCAATGCGGCGGCGGAATCCCTTCTGGAGATCGAAAGCTCCGCCAGCGGGCGCAACATCTCCGACTTCCTGCCGGAAAAAGAGAGATCCCGCTTGAACCCGCTCGCCTGGCTGCAGCGCTGGGCAGAAACGCCCGATGCGCCTGAAATGGACTTCGTTCACCTGAACTGCCAGACCGAGAAGGGTATTGAGCTGCCGGTCCGAGTTCGCGTGGGTCGAATCCGCGAGCGAGGCAAAACGCTGTATGTAGTCATGCTACAGGACATCAGCCTTGATCAGGCTCGACAGCAACAGACCCGGGACGCCCACCTACTGGCAGCGCGCATTCTGGCCATCTCTGCCGATGCCATCATCAGCGCCGATCAATCGTTGAAAATCACCTATGCCAATCCCAGCGCCGAACGACTATTCGGCTACTCCGATGGCGAGCTGCTGGGTGTAGAGCTGGAAAACCTGTTGCCGAGCAGATTTCGCGACGGACACCGCGGCCAAATCACCAAATTCGGGAACGAATCGAGTCCTGCGCGGCTGATGGGTGACCGCAGCGAGGTCGTTGGTCTGAGCCGCAGCGGAGAGGAAATTCCACTCGAGGCATCCATCACCAAGACGACGTTGGAACAGCAAATCGTGTTCAGCGCCCAGTTGCGGGATTTACGTTCGCGCAAGGCCGCCGAGCAGGATCTGGCACGGTCTCTGGCAAGCTTCCAGATGGTATTCGATCATGCCATTCAAGCCATGGCTCTGATCGACCCGCAAGGTGTGGTTCAGCAGATGAACGCAGCAGCAAGACAGCTGATGCCCCACGATTTCAACCCTATTGGCAAAGAGTTTGCCACCCTGCCGTTCTGGTCGGCAGATCCGGAGGCAACCAGCGAGTCTCTGTCTAAAGCGATGGCTGAATGTCTCGAAGGCGAATCCTACCGAGTGTCCGCCACCATCGAATTCCCGGATGGCCGCGAACAACTGCTCGACTTCTCGCTGACACCGGTGCGGATTGCTGACACCACTTTCGCCGTGGTCGCAGAGGCAAGAGATCTCATGGCGCCGGGCGACTGATTTCGTGCCGAAGATCACCTATGTCGAGCACAATGGGACCGAGCATGAAGTGGAGGTACCGATAGGAACCAGCATCATGCAAGGGGCTGTGAATCACCTTGTGCCCGGGATCGAAGGAGATTGCGGAGGTCTCTGTGCCTGTGGCACCTGTCATGTCTACATTCCCGGAGAGTGGGTTTCGAAATGCGGTGAGCCGGACGAACTCGAACAGGGCATGCTCGAGTTCGCTTTCGATGTGGATGACTCGAGCCGACTGTCCTGCCAGATTAAAGTCAGCGACGATATGGAAGGCCTGAGAATTCGAATGCCGCCCAGACAGTACTAGGGAAAGGGCATCGAACCCTAGGTGAATCTCCGTATACTTCTGCCGTCTGTCAGACGGCAAGGTGTTCGCATGTCCAGTACCCCCGAAAACCGAGAAGGCTGTGCAATCTGCCCGACGCGGCACATCTGCACCGCGAGCGACGTGTCGGCGGATAACCTGGCCTCTCTGACCAGATGCCTGACAACTACGGCACCCATGAACAAGGGCGAGTTTCTTTACCGGGCAAATGACTCGACCCACCAATGGTTTGTGGTGCGTTCAGGCACCTATAAGTCCATCACCGTAACGGCAGCAGGGGAAGAATATATCACCGGTTTCTACTATCCCGGTGAGATTCTCGGACTGTCAGGAATGGCCAAGGGGACCTTCAACGAGTCCGCGGTAGCCTTGACCAGCGCCACCGCCTGCGGGATCGATTTCCAGAACCTGCCCGCGCTCTGGGATCTGGGAGCAGGCCAGGCATTGATGCGGTTGATCGGCGAACGCGATCTTGCTGAGCAGATGATGAGAATCAACCTGAGTCAATCCAGAGCCGAGGCTCGAATCGCCGGCTATCTGAAACTGCTCATGGATCGCACCGCACGGCTCGGGTTCGATCCCACCTGCCTGCCCACCCCGATGAGCAGA
>QIDL01000528.1 GCA_003228415.1 Gammaproteobacteria bacterium
CAGCGGTTCCTGCCGAGCTGATAGATGCCTGCCATCTGGTTGGACCGGCGGACCGGATCAAGGATCGTCTGCAGCGCTGGACCGAGGCAGGCGGTAAAGGACATGTGTCCAGCATGCTGCTCGGATGCCAGCAGCCCGAGGCCTTGCAGTTGGTTGCTGAGACCGTTCTGTAAATCGACGGCAAGCGGTCCGGAGCCTTTAACGGGTTGCGCGGCCGTCGAGGCACATGGATGTGCCGAGAGAGCGGACAGGATGTCGATTCAGCAATCGCAAAGCGATTACTGAATCAAGCGTGCCGCGAAACCCGTTAGAAGGCTCCGGACCGCTCGCCGTCGACTTACAGAAGAGTCTCAGCCACCAACTGCAAGGCCTCGGGCTGCTGGCACCCGAGCAGCATGCTGGACACATGTCCTTTACTGCCTGCCTCGGTCCAGCGCTGCAGCCGATCCTTGATCCGGTCCGCCGGTCCAACCAGATGGCAGGCATCTATCAGCTCGGCAGGAACCGCTGCCATCGCTTCGTCTTTACGTCCGTCGAGAAACAGATCCTGAATCTTGATGGCCGCTTCTTCGAAGCCGAGCCGCTTGGCGTAGTCGTTGTAGAAATTCTTCTCGCGCGCGCCCATACCTCCAATATAAAGGGCCATCTGGCCTCGAATCGGCGCCATGCACTGGTCCACATCGTCACCCATGATCATCGTCACGAACGGTGCGATATCGAATTGCGTCAGGTTCTTATCACCGCCCGCGGCAGCAAAACCCTTCTTGATGGGCTCTTCGAAGACATGGTACTGCTCCGGGTCCATCCATACCGGGAAAAAGCCGTCAGAGACTTCCGCCGCTGCAGCGACGCCCGCCGAGGTGATGGTGGCCGCGTAAATCGGAATGTCTTCCTCGCAGTGAAGTATGCTCTTGAGCGGTTTGCCAAGACCGGTGGCACCGGGACCCGTATAGGGCATCTGGTACATCTGACCTTCGAAGGTCAATCGCCCCTCGCGGGCAAAGATCTGCTTCATGATCTGCACGTATTCTTTCAACCGGGTCACCGGCTTGCCGTAGGGAACCCCGTGCCAGCCTTCCACGACCTGGGGACCCGATGCGCCGACACCGCAGATGAAGCGCCCACCCGAGAGCTGCGCCAGACTCATGGCAGTCATGGCTGCCATGGCAGGGGTCCGTGCTGGCATCTGCATGATGGCGGTGCCTACCTTGATCTTATCGGTCTGCGCCAGAATCCAGGTTGCCGGTGTCACAGCGTCGGAACCATAAGCTTCGGCGGTCCAGATTGACTCGTAACCCAGGTTCTCCGCATGCTTTATCGCGTCAATGGGAATGCTCATCCTGCTTCCGGAGTAGCCGGAAATGATCCCTAGTTTCATGTGTTGCCCCCTTGAGACTGTTAACGGTTGGGAAAGCGGTCCAACATAGCAAAACTTGGTACTCTCACACAATTTTCACAGCCGATCGGAGCGCCGGCTACAGGTAAAAACCAGTTCAATGAGCGGCTGGTCGGGACTCGAGATAGCGGATGATGACGATCGATTCGTAGAGCCAGTTCACCACCCCATCCCGCTCGATTCTGAGACAGGGCACCGTCGCCCGGCCACCACCGGTCATGAGTTCAGTCCGTGCGGCAGGATCTGTCATGGTATTGCGCAAAGGGATCTCCAATCCGGCAGCAACCATAAAACGGCGCACCTGGCGACAAAAAAGACAGCTGTCATATTGAAACAGTTGGTAGCTTTCGGCCATTTTCTACTGGAGTAACCCCGGAGGGCGCGCGAGTATGCCAGATGCTCGCTGGAATGCCAGCGACTGACCTGAGGTAGTCGGACGAAGGAGCCGGTGATCGAAAATGACACGCGCTCCCGGTTAGAATCAACCACGAGCATGATTGGGAAGCACGAATCCATGTCGAAAAGTTCCAGAAAGAAAGAAGCAAAAGTTGCCCGCACCAGAAATATCATCATCGGCGCTGTCATTGTCTTCGCCGTCGTCGTCGTCGGCTACGGTGTGCTCTACAGCACCGGAGTCACCCAGGGAGAATTCATCGCCGGTGAGCACTACCGGGTCCTCGATGTACCCGACCGACGACGATCGGGGGCACCGATAGAAGTCCGGGAATTTTTCTCCTATGGTTGTGTGTACTGTAAGGAGTTCGATCCGCTCATCGAGGGCTGGTTAGCCACGGCACCAGCAGACATCCACTTCGCCCGCGTGCCCGTTGCTTTCTCACCTGCCTGGGTACTGCTGTCTCAGACATACCTGACGCTGCAGAAACTGGATATCCTGGCTGAAAACCACACCAGGTTGTTTCGTCAGATACACGACCGGCGGCAGATATTTCAATCCGCCGAAGAAATCGCCGACTTCATCGACGGTAACGGCACCACCAGTGCCGCATTCCTGCGCGTCTTCAACAGCGCGGAGGTTCGGCGCAAGCTCCGCGACATCGAATCCGCTCAACGCGCCATCGGGATCAGCGGGGTGCCCACGCTGATGGTTGCCGGTAAATACGTCGTGACCATGGACCATGGCAGGAAGACCGCGCTGGATATCGTGGACTATCTGATCGCCAGGGAACAGGCTGCCTCCAGCAGCGCCGCGGCTGCGCCAACTGAAGATGCGGCTGCGCCAACTGAAGCTGCGGCTGCGCCAACTGAAAAGGATACCGCGCCCCGACAGACAGACACCTGAACTGACGCGACGCCTGGCGCTATCGCCGCCCCGATCTATCGCTTCGATCTATAGCCTCAATTTGACGGTCATGCCGTAACGCCGGGGATCACCCAGTTGAAACCAGCCGCGCTCGGTGTAACCGTCACGGGGATCGTTGGGGAAGTAGAAACCGCGAGTGGTGTAATCCGCGTCCGTCAAATTTCTTGCCCAGACCCTGACATCCCAGCGATCCCGGGCAAATCCGGCCGAGGCGTTTATCAGCTCATAGGGTCGTGAGGACAGATCTTCGGCATTGTCTGCAAACCGGCGGCTGTCGCTGTAGTAGAAGCTGTCTTTGCCCTCGATTTCGAGACCCAGGTAAAAGCCCTGACCAAACCGGTAGTTGGCTCCGACAAAAAACTGATAACCCGGGGCATGTGCCTGTTCTTCTCCATCCAGATCCTCACCTGCGGAGTTGACGAAGTTTTTGAACCGGGTGTCGAGCAGCCCCAAATTGCCAAACAGTTCCAGGTTCGGGGTCACGGCAAAAGTCACTTCCAACTCGATACCGTTGTTCGTTCCCTGGGCCGCGTTGCTTATGAGTTGAATGAACTCGGAGCTGCCATCCTGCCTCAGACGAATGATGGACGTTCCAATCTGAACGTCCTCACGCTGCATGGAAAACAGCGAGAACCTGCCGACGAGGCGTTGTTCGAACCAGCGTCCCTTCAAGCCGAGTTCGTAGTTCCACAGTGATTCCGGGTCGAATTGACGCAACTCTACATCCAGTGAGTTGCTGGGGTTGAAGCCACCTGCTTTGTAGCCGCGGGTCGCACTGACATATGCCATGGTGTGTTCCGCCAGGTCCCACTCGAAAACCAGCCGCCCGCCCCAGAGATCGTCCGTTGGACTGAAGCTGGCCTCCTGGGAATCGGTGTATTCCGATTGGTGACGCTCACCACGAAGGCCCAGGGTCAATCTTCCACGCTCGCCGACTCCCCGGGAAAGCTCGCCGTATAGCGCCAGCCGGCTGATTTCGAAATCGCTAGTGAACTGATCAGCGAAAAACGTGTAGTCGCGCTTGAAATCCACCGTCTGCTGCAGGGTGTACACGCCTGCCACCCAATCCGTGGTGCCGCCGAACAACCGCCCGCCGTCTCCCGACAGCAGGCGTAGATCCACAGTGGTAGTTTCACGGTCGCGCCGGTATCGATCGGTGGACGAGTACCCCCAGGGATGAAAGCCTACGTAGGTCCAGTCCTCGTCGTACCCATAATCGATATCGCTCGCCACGTAGCCAAACGCAGCCTGGGCAACCAGCACATCACCATACGCCCAATCAGCAGTCAGCCCAACAAACCTGGACTCCTGGGCGTCCCGACCAGGCTCATCGGAGCGGGTCCGGCGATCGTTGTCGAGAGAAAAAGCATCGTAGCCATTGTCCACATCCACATAGCCGAGAGACAATCCTAGATCCAGCGTCTCCAGCGGAGACCATGCCAGCTTGCCCCGAACGCTCAGTTCATCCCTCTTGTTGGTATCTGTTCTGTCCAGATAAGTATTGCGATAAAAACCATCATCCCGGTATTGACGCACTGCCAGCCGACCGCCGAGCGTGCCTGTGAGAGGACCGGACACGGTAACACCGAGGCCTCTGGCATCGTAGTTCCCGGCATCGAGGGTCAGACCACCTTCGAAGGTGGTTGTGGGGTCGTTGGTGCGCACCTGAATCAATCCCGCCAGCGCGTTGGCCCCGTACAACGTCCCTTGTGGCCCGCGCAACACCTCCACCTGGCTCACATCATGCAACAGTGCAGCGGTTCCAATCCCGCTGAGATCTACCCCATCGATGAGCAGCGCCACCGAAGAGTTCAACGGTTCTTCCTGCTGGCCGCGTTCGCCGATGCCACGAATCTGATAATAACGGGCCCGACTGCTACCACCAGATATGTTGACGTTGGGAATCTGCGAAAGGACATCCTCCAGATGTTCGAGGGTCCGTCCTCTCTGATCGT
>QIDL01000366.1 GCA_003228415.1 Gammaproteobacteria bacterium
CCTCTACCAGATAGTCCGCATCGAGATCATTACCAATGGCTTTGACATCCACGGTCGTGTCGGGGATGGCAAATGATGATCGCCGCGCAACAATGCTGAGCTGCTGTGAATTTGCCAGCGCGCTGATCAGATAGTCGGCCAGGCCTTCTCCGCCCATTGGCAAAGCGTCTGTATCCGGTGCTGTAAACGGAATCACGGCAACCGTAATCGGCGCCGTGGAAGCCTGCCAGCTCAGCAGGCCGGCGACCAGCAGCACCGTGAGTGCCAGGCCGGCGGCGATACCTTGCCAGTGGCGCCGCTGCTTTGACCGAAGCGGCTGATCGAGTGGTGTGACGGGCTGGATCAACTCGTAGCCACCGCGGCTGACCGTGCGTATGTATTTTGGTTGCTTCGCATCATCGCCGAGTGCGTTGCGCAGCAATGAAACAGCCCTGGAAAGAACCTGGTCGCCCACAATGGTGTCTGACCAGACCGTATCGAGGAGGTGATTCTTGGAAACCAGTTGGTTCGGGTGTCGCGCGAGCTCTACCAGTACCATCATTACCCTGGTCTCGATGTGCAGCCGTTCACCTTCGGCGGAGACGATCAGGCCCTCACGAGGCTGGATCTTGCAGCTGCCCAGAAGAAACCCGTTCATCAAGCTATCGTTCGGGAGGTCACCCGCTTCGTCACCGGATGGTCTGGAATGGTCTGAATCTATTGCTCTCCCCATGGCTCAACCATACTCAACTGGAGCGACGCGGTCACCTGTAACAGAGCAGTGATACAGGTCCGAACTACGGCGAATCAGCCGGGCAGCGTACGGGGTGTAACGATCGGATAACGGCGCTCGAACTGATCGAACAGGGTTGTCAAGCTCATCAACGCGCCTGCATCGCCTGCTATTTTCAGTTTGTCTTCGCCAAGCAGGGTCATGCCATCCGTGATACCCATCATCAGTCGCTTGAAATCGAGGCTGCTGAGGGTCAGGGCAGCATCCGCATCGGATGCCGACTGATCTTTAAAAGCGTGTAGCACCGCGTTGTCGATACTGAGCAGATAGTCCTGCGCCAGATCATGAAAGTGAAAATTGAGCTTCAGTTTGACGTCGGCCGCTTGCACACCGTTCAAGCGGACCGACATTGCGGTGAAGAGATTGTCGAGCGGTATGCCAAGTGCCGTTCCTTCGCTCGGAGTGAAACTGGTGGTGGATTGCGTCTCATGACGAAGTTCCAGAGCACCGCACAGGTAGAAGTTGCGCCATACGGCGGATTCAGCCTGGTAGCCGAGTTGCTCGAAAGTATCGGCGAGAAGGGCGCGTGCATCGAGATATTCGGGATTGCTCATCACAACGTGATTCAGCACCTCGGCTACCCAGCGATAGTCGCCCTCTTCAAACGAGGCGCGAGCCTGATCGACTACCGCGGCTTCTCCGCCCATGAACTTCACGTATCGTGCGCCCACCTCGGTGGGCGGCAGGCGATGGATGTTGGCGGGATTGCCATCGAAGAATCCGAGGTACTTCACATAGACGGCCCGGGCATTGTGGTGCAGTGTCCCGTAATAGCCGCGGTTGGAGAAATTTCGATCGAGGCTTTCCGGCAGGCGTAATTGTTCGGCGATTTCGTCAGGATTGAATCCGTGGTTCGCGAGCCGCAACGTCTGGTCGTGAATGTACTTGTACAGGTCGCGCTGGGATCTCAAGTAGCTCAACGCTTCCTCACGGCCCCAGATTGGCCAGTGATGGCAGGCAAATTGAATCTCCAGCTCATCGCCGTAGCGATCGATGGATTCGTTGATCTGTTCGCTCCAGGCCAGGGCATCACGGACCTGAGCGCCGCGCAGCGTATAGACGTTGTGCAGGTGATGGGAAGTAATCTCAGACATGCACAAGGCCTTGAACTGAGGTAGATAGAAAACGAATTCGGCGGGAGCTTCGGTGCCGGGTGTCATCTGGAATTCGATCTCAATTCCGTCGATGGTGCGGGTCTCGCCGGTTTCCTTGATGGTGTCGTTGGGTACGATAAAGCCGGTGGTACCCATGGATAGTGCAGCACCGAGGCCAGTGGTGACGAAGCCTGTGGGTGACGGTTCCAACAGATTGCCGTACATGTAGGTAGCACGACGGCCCATCGCGTTACCAGCCAGTACGTTTTCGTTCAGAGATTCATCGACAAAGTGTTCGGGTGCGATTACGGCAACGTTGCCGCTTGCCGCATCGGCTGGATCCACCACACCGAGCACTCCAGCAAAGTGATCGGCATGGCTGTGGGTGTGGATCACGGCGATCACTTCCCGTGAGCCGAGATGTTTGTTGGCCAGGTCGAGAGCCGCCCTCGAGGTTTCGCTGGAGGTAAGAGGATCGATCACAATCCAACCCGATTGGCCACGAATCAAGGTCATGTTGGCGATGTCGAAGGAGCGCACCTGATAGATTCCATCCGTAACCTCATAGAGGCCGGTATGCAGAGCGTTCAGCTGAGCCTGGCGCCAGAGACTGGGATTTACCGTATCCGGGCAGTCGCCTTCGAGGAAATCGAGTTTCGAAAGGTCATAGGCGGGCCGCCGACCGCCGTCGCGTTCAATGGTCAGCGGGTCGATGGTTGCGATCAAACCGCGTTGAGCGTTTTCGAAACTGCGTAAGTCATCGAACGGCAGCAAGTCCCGAATCTCCGCGTTCGCGGCTATGGTGTGGTCGGTGGCGGGTTTTGGCGCTGCGATCTCAGGGGGTAGAAGAGGATGGCTCATGGTCTCTCTCTCATGCGGGAGTAACGTCGACGGCAACTTTCAGTTGCTGTGTGCCGCCGCCGCGGATAAAGCCTCGGGTCGGACTGACGTCGCTGTAGTCGCGTCCCCAGCCCAGAGTGATGTGCTCGCTCTGGGCCTGGATATTGTTGGTGGGGTCGAAATCGGCCCAGCCAAATTCAGGGCACCAGAGCGAGAACCAGGCGTGAGAAGCATCCGCGCCAGTCAGCCTCGGTTGACCTTCAGGCGGCCTGGTCAGCAGGTAACCACTCACATAGCGCGCGGGCAGGCCGTATGCTCGCAACGCTGCGATACCGAGATGCGCGAAATCCTGACAGACACCGGCACGTGCTTCCAGCACGCTTGGAACTGGCGTGTATACGTCTGTCACTCCGCCTCGATATTCGAAGTCACGATAGATCTGCTCGGTCAACTCCATCGCCAGGCGCAGCAGTGGTTTACCCGGAGTCAGCAGCGGCGCCACATAGTCGCGAGCCGCCGCCAGTGTGATCTGTTGTGACGGGAAGCAGAAGCGCCCGGCTTCGTGTGCATCCGAGCTCAGCGGTGATTGCATGAGCATCGCCACCTGTTCCCAGGTCGGACTCAGATCCAGCAGGATTTCTTCATGGGCCCGTACGATCACCGTGGATTCAGCATGGATGTTCAGCTCAGCGTGGGGATCGCGAATGAATAAGTCGGTCACCTGGTTGCCGAAGAAGTCCGTTCGCTGCTCGACGCTCAGAGGGTCCGGTGATACCCGGATACTGGTGTTTTTGACGGACTGACGGATGAACTGGCGAGGTGTGAGATGCAGTGACTGATAGGAACTGCCAACGGGATGCGCGTATTCGTAGCTGGTCGTGTGACTGACTCGATACTCCATGAATCAGTGCCGATGGCCGATGGTGGGGTCGAAATAGGTTCGGGTCAGCACCGCCTGTAGCGCCGACATGTTCTGCTCGGAACGCTTCAGCAGTCGGTTCAGGTGAGTACGGATCCCCGATTTGCTCAATATGCTGGTCAACTTTTCAATGTCGGCCAGAGCCAGGTCGCTGTGGATCGCAAGCAGCAATTTTTCCGCATCGCTCAAGGCCTGGTCTCCTTCGAGCTTCGGCATGGTTTCCAGGTGCCGTTGCAGGGTTTCCACCTGGTGAATCAGCGCCCGCGGATTGGAATTGTCGATCAGTAACAGATCGAGAACGGTGCCCAGTGTCGGGTTGGTCTGATAGCGGGCCCGGTGAGTGATTGTGCTGTCGCAAACATCGAGTAACAACGCCAGTGCCCCGGGAGCCTGTGGTTCGCGCGTGCAGAGATCGCGCACGACACGAATGATGAACTGACCGCGTTCGAGTCTGCGTCCGGAGTCCAGCATTCGCCAGCCGTAGCCGCGGGTCATATTTTCGTGGATCTGGCCGTTGACGGCGGAGAGCTTTTCGATCAAGTCGTCCAACAGGCGCACCACATCGGCCGCCGTATTCACTCGCCAGCGCAATTGTGGCGCCTGGTTGAGCCCTTCGAACAGTCTCCAGGCATCGCGAGACAGCCTTTCACGGACATGCTCGGCGGTACGGTTGACGCTGGTGAGCACTTTCGCGAGCCCGTCTTCGCTCTCGGGATCGAAAAGAATGTTCCACAACTCCTGCTCCACCGCCAGACGACCAGCGCTGGCGGCGCGTCTGGCTCGATGGGGAGAAAGGTAATTCATGGAGGCGAGTAGACGAGTCAGAATATTCAGAGCAATCGGCTGATCGGTTATCTCCCCTTCGCCGCTGATATAGCGGAACAAACTCCGATACAGACGCACAGCGCCTTCGGTACGCTCCAGATAGCGACCGAGCCAGAACAGGTCGTCCGCTGTGCGGCTTGGCAGGTCCCGGTCACTGCGGCGTGTGGGCAGAGTCGCCTCCGGTAACCGGGTGATTTCGTCGCCCGGTCTGCGCGGC
>QIDL01000029.1 GCA_003228415.1 Gammaproteobacteria bacterium
ACCCGTCATGCCGTTAAACGTGGTCGGCGACTTTGGCGGTGGCGGCTTGCTGCTGGCGTTCGGCATGGTATGCGCTCTCTTTGAGGCACGGGCATCGGGTCAAGGGCAAGTGGTGGATGCCGCCATGGTAGACGGGGCAGCGACACTGGCTTCAGCGATATTTGCCATGCATGCAAGCGGCCTCCATCTCGATGAGCGGGAATCCAATGTCCTCGACGGCGGCAGTCACTTTGCGCACGTCTATGAAACCAGCGATGGCAAGTACATCAGCATCGTTTCGCTGGAACCACAATTCTACGACCTGCTTCTCGAGAAACTCGAACTGGACAGAGATCACTTCTCCGAACAGATGAATCGATCGCGTTGGCCTGAATATACGGAAGAACTGAAGGCGATCTTCAAGATGAGGACAAGAGATGAATGGTGCGAGCTACTGGAAGGCTCCGACGTGTGTTTCGCCCCGGTGTTGAGCATGGCCGAGGCGCCGCTACATCCTCACAACATCGCCAGAGGCACCTTTGTAGAACACGATGGCTACCTGCAACCAGCACCGAGCCCTCGTTTCAGTCGCACCCAGGCCACGATCCGGTCCGCATCCCGTGCCGCCGGCGCCGACTCGCAAGAGGTGCTTGCAGCGCTTGGCTACACCACAGAAGAACTGGCCAGATTGAGCGAAGACGGCGCAGTTGTGATGTAACACGGGAATGATCTTATTGATTTTGAAGACCTTCGGACGTCTTCTTCAAAGTGACATACCGTGCCGTGTATCACTTCCAAATCGTCAGGGACACGTTTGTGGCCTCAGGCCGTCGTGGCTTTCTTCGCTTGCCCTTTGTTTACGAGATGCTTGCCATCGTAGACAAACTCATCACCATCGAGGTCGGTCGCCGGGATCTCTTTCCTTTCGCTCCAGTAGTCCTGATTGTGCCGCCATTCATGCTTGGCGCCGCGCTGTGGCAACCGGTCGATGTCGCGCATCAGATAGTTCGGATTGAAGTTGTCCTCCTCGATCCAGGGCAGAATCTCCATATCCTCATCCTCATCACGCAACGCCACCTCGACCCGCTGCGCGCCGATCTCACCCATGTGGTTGAGCAGGTTGCAGACGAAGTCACCGAGCATGTCGACGCGCAGGGTCCAGCTGGCTCGAAAATAGCCGAATACCCACACCAGGTTGGGCACACCCGTGAACATCATGCCGCGATAGTTGATCGTTTCGTGCCAGTCGACAGGCTCGCCGTCCACATCGAACGGAATTTCACCCATCACCGAAAGGCGGAAACCGGTGGCGGCAACGACGATATCGGCCTCGATCTCTTCTCCGGAGTCGGTGCGCACGCCCTTTTCAGTAAAGGTATCGATCGTATCGGTAACGACTGTGAGCTTGCCCTCGGCCGCCGCCTTGAAGACGTCGCCGTCCGGACAGAACGCCAGACGCTGCTGCCATACCCGATACCTGGGAATGAAATGCGGTTCGAACTGGAAGTCCTCGCCCGCGAATTGCCGTACGAGTTCCTTCAGCTCCTCGAAAACGACGTCGGGCTCGGTCTGGCAGCGCTTGGTCAGCACATCCTGGTCGTACATGATCTGCGCGCGCACGACACGATGAATCGTCGGCTCGTCGATACCGATCTCACGCAGCCGGTCCGCCAGCTCGTTCTTGTTCTCACTGCAGAAGAAATAGGTCGGCGAACGCTGCAGCATGGTCACATGCTCCGCACTTTCTGCAAAGGCGGGGATCACCGTCGCAGCGGTCGCACCCGACCCGATCACCAACATACGCTTGCCGGTATAGTCGATCTCCGGATCCCACAACTGGGCATGGACAAACAAGCCTTTGTAGCTGTCCATTCCCGGCCAGTCAGGGATGAAGGGGTCTTCGTGGTTGTAGTAACCCTGGCACATCCACAAAAAGTTGCAGGTAAAGGACATGCCGGCGCCGTCAGAAAGGCGGGTCGCTTCCACTGTCCAGAGATCATCCTCGCTAGACAAGCTGCATCGGGTGATGCGATGGCCATACCGAATATGCGAGTCGATCCCATTCTCCTCGATAACCTCGCCCATATAGGTGAGGATCTCCCCGGCGCTGGCGATGGGGGCGCCGACCCAGGGCTTGAAACGATAACCGAAGGTATAGAGGTCGGAATCAGACCGGACGCCCGGGTATTTATGGGTTTCCCAGGTGCCCCCGAAGGTGTCCTTCATCTCCAGGATGACATAACTCCTGTCCGGGCACTGCTGCTGCAGGTGATAAGCCGAACCAACACCGGATATCCCGGCGCCAACAATCAACACGTCAACGTGGGTCACGCTGGCCTTATTTACTCGCGCTTCTGCAGTATCCACTGGAGTCCTCCTAACGTTTCATTACCCAGCACGCCGCCTGCCAATCAGGAGGCAACGTGCACGATACACATTGACCAAACTCATTGGCAATGAGTCCTTACGCGCCCCTGCTTCCAGAACTGGTCATCCAGATCCGCAAGTCCGTTTTTCTAAGTTTCTCTAAAGAGTGGATACATCTGTTTCCATGCCCATCAGCACACGCCCCACCAGTTCGTATGTAGGCGGTCCAACCATTATGTGCTGGGTTGCGACATGGGCATCCCGGAAGATTCGCGACAGCGGGCTCCGATTGTAGACCGGGGTGCCACCTGCGGCGTTGTACATCAGATCTACGGCATGAGTTGCCTGCCTCGATGCGTTGGTCGTGGCGAGCCTGAGCAGGGCGCGGTGTTTGTCCGTCATTGGAGCACCGTCACGGGCCGGCACCCAGGCTTCAGCCACAGCTTCGCGCATGAGGGCCTTGGCTGATCGAACTGCAGCCTCGGCTTCCGCCACGGCAGACTGCACATAGGCGCGCCCACGGAGCTTACCAGAGCTGGCCACGGGTACTTTGCCAGCAGCCAGTTCAACCAGTTCATCGATGGCTCGTCTGGCCACACCAAGAGAGATGGATGCCACCCCCAGTCCCAACATGCCCAACAACGGAAACTGATACAGCCCCGGGAGGCGCGGCCGATCCACACCTAATCGAATCCATCGGTCCATGGGCACAAAAGCGTTTTCAACCATGAAATCATTTGAGCCTGAACCGGACATGCCGTGAACGTCCCATGTATCCAGTATCTGAATCTGGTCCTTTGCAAAAAAGGGCAGGAGGTGGTGGATGCGTCCGTCACTGTCTTTCACGGGTTGATCGTCATCTACCAGCAGGCTGCCACCCACAATCCAGTCCGCATGGCTGGCGCCACTCCCCCACTGCCAGCGCCCGGACACCTCAATTCCACCGTCGACCAGGCGGGCGCGACCGCTGGGGGCCGTTACCCCGCAGGTAATAACGCCTTCCTGCCCATAGATCCTGCTGGACCATTCCTCGCTCAGGTAGGCCGATGTAAGCGCCGTGGTAGCACATACCATGGTGACCCAGGCTGTCGAGCCATCCCCTTGTGCAATGATGTCAATGACATCCAGCGAATCCATTGGGTGCACTTCGTCTCCACCCAGAGCTGACGGAATGCAGAGTTTGAATATCCCCGCCTTCTTCATCTGCGCGATGAGTTCTCTGGACACGTTGCCATTTTCTTCGGCCTCATCAGCCTGCGCGTTTGCCAGCTCCGAGATCGCTCGTGCTCGATCCAAGACTTCATCCTGCATAGTGGTTCTCCGGAACTGGATTCCCGTTGTTGTTGAGCCGGAAATCGCGTTACCAATCAAGCCATGACCAGCGAGCGATCTCCAGACCGGCGCACCTCGGCATCGAGACAGCAAGCCATGCGGCCCGGCGAAACTCAATCCCTTTCCGAACTCCCATCGATACGCAATAATCCAGCGCCATATGCACCGGGCTTTGTTCGGCGCTCAATCGGGTTCTAACTCAATGGAAGTTCTCGTCGGAACGGTGGCTTCGCCTGAGCTGCTCACGGCACCCTTCAGCGAACGCGCGACTATGGTGGCACGTATTGTGGATGCGGGCATCGACCACGTGTTCGTCGCCGATCATGTGAGTTTCCATGTTGGACTCGGCATGGATGGTCTTATCAACGCAGCGACGCTGACCTCACTGCACCCGGAATTGACCGTGTGCGTCGGCGTCTACCTGCTGGCCTTGCGTCATCCGGTCACCGTCGCCCGGCAACTGGCCACGTTGGAAGAGTCCGCACCCGGCCGCCTCATGTTGGGAGTCGGTGTCGGATGAGAGGATCGCAACGAGATTCGGATGTGCGGAGTGGACCCTGCCACGCGCGGCCGCCGAACCGATGAGTGCCTGCATGTGGTGCGAAGTCTCATGACCGGCGAACCCATGGATCACACCGGCGAGTTTTTCCAGTTCGAAGGCGCGTGGATCAAACCGGCACCGGCGGCACCCATTCCCATTCTCGTCGGGGGCCGTGCCCGCGCGTCACTCCGCCGGGCGGGACAATATGGTGACGGTTGGCTCGGCATCTGGTCCACCCCACAGGGATACCGTCAATCCATTCAATCGGTCAGCGACAGCGCCCTGGAGTACCGGCGTAACCCGATTCAACATGGCATTCAACTCTGGATCGGCGTGGATGACCATCCACAAACCGCCCGCGCACGGCTCGCCAGGCGGATGGAGGATTTCTATCGCATGCCGTTCGAACGATTTGAAAAATTCAGTCCGTGGGG
>QIDL01000387.1 GCA_003228415.1 Gammaproteobacteria bacterium
GACAATCTCACCGAACCTTTCATCCGGTAGCCCGACAACAGCCACATCGGCCACCGCCGGGTGCTGGAACAGGAGCTCCTCGATCTCCCGCGGGTAAATGTTCTCGCCACCCCGAATGATCATGTCTTTCAAGCGCCCTTCTACCGAGCAATATCCCCTTTCGTCCATAGAACAGAGATCGCCCGTGTGTAACCAGCCATCGGCATCGATGGCGGCCACGGTTGCCTCCGGCATTTCGAAATAACCAAGCATTACGTGATAGCCGCGCGTGCAGTACTCGCCCATGGAGCCCACCGGCAGCGTCTCCCCGGTATCAGTGTCGATAATTTTTGCCTCTACGTTCGGCATCGGTCCGCCGAGCGTATTTGCCTTGTCTTCCGTGGAATCGTCCGGCCGGGTCATCTGGGTGACGGGTGAACATTCGGTCTGGCCGAAGACGATCGTAAATGGTGCGTCGAGTTCTTGCTCGAAACGGCTCACCAGCGCGGCCGGCACAGTCGAGCCACCCGAGCAAATGGTGTACAGGGAAGAAATATCGCGCGATGTGAAGTCGGGGTGCTCCAGCAAGGCGATCAGCATGGTCGGTACGCCGAGGAGGGCGTTACCGCGATAGGTCTCGTTCAGTTCCAGCGCCAGCCCGGGCTCGAAGGTTTCCAGCAGCACTTGTGTCACCTTCTTTGAGGCAGCGCCGAGGACGCATAGACCACAACCGGCCGTATGAAACAGCGGCATCATGGTTACCCACATCGCACCGTCTTTGACACCCATGCGATCAAGCGTATGCGTGCCATTGTTCACCAGCCCGCGATGATGTAACAGCGCGCCCTTCGGGAAGCCGGTGGTGCCGGAGGTGTACTGGATCATCACCGCATCGCCCGGCTCGACTTGCGGCAGCGTCACATCTGAATTTTCGGCGGGACTCAAGAACTCGTCCCACTGATCGAAACAGATAACCTCGCGCAACGTCGGGCAACGAACCCGGACTTCTTCTACCGTTGCCAGCATCTGGTTGCCGCGAAACTCCCGCATCACCAGGATGCCGGCACTCTTCGATTGATTGATGACGTATTCCACTTCGCTGGGCCTATACGACGGATTCACCGTCACCAGCACCACCCCGGCCATGGCGGCGCCGAACTCAGCAATAACCCACTCGGGAATGTTGGGTGCCCAGATGGCCACGCGTTCACCGGGCTCGAAGCGGGCGCGCAGGGCGCGCGCTGCGCAGAGCGCCTCGGCGTGCAGCTCAGCATAGGTCCATTCGCGCCTCGCCGCGGAGTCTGCGCTACCTGCGATGAGCGCCAGGCGGTCGGGCGCGTCCGCGACGGCCTCCTCCAGAAGTTGGCCCAACGTAATGTCCCGTACCGGCGGGTCGGTGGGTCCGATCGCGTATGACTCTGCTACCGACATCGTTCGCCCCCATTTTTTATTCTTGTATTCGAATATTGCGTTTATTCGTCCTTGAATTCAATGACAAGTGCATGTACTGCCGTCTCTCCGATATTAAAGCAATCGCGGCTGAAGCCCAGTCCGCACCCACCAAAATAATCAAATCGAGGATGTGGGCGGACTGGGCTTCAGCCGCGATTGTAAATTTTCTGTAAACCGGCGGCCACGGGTTTTACCAAAGCATGTCTTATTAGTCGGGCGGTCCCTGCCTAACATGCCTCCATCGAATGTATCGACATGAGGAGGCAACACCATGGCTTTAATCAACCGCATATCGCGGCTCGTCAAAGCGGATTTTCATGCCGTTTTGGATCAGATCGAAGAGCCCGAGCAATTATTGAAGCAGGCCATCCGCGATATGGAGGATGACCTGGCTGCTGCCGAGCAACGCAGCTTATCGTGTGGTCAGGAGCAGGAAGCACTGCTGGTTCGCAAGAGTGAACTTGAAGCGACGATTGCGGAGGTCGACAGTCAACTTGATCTCTGCTTCGAGTCGGACAAGGACGATCTTGCGAAAAGCCTGATCAGGAAAAAGCTCGAGGCTGAGCGTCTGCTAAAGCGCCTGAATTCCAGGTTTTCTGCCAACGGCAAATACCTGGAGGAACAGCGGGCGAAACTCGATGAGAATCGCGCGACGCTGGAGAGCCTGCGGCAGAAAGCAGAGCTCTTCGCACAACGCGCGCCTTCGCACCGCGATGGTGGTGCGGAATTTGATGACATCGCCTGGATGGCGCGCGAAATGAACATCGGTGAAGACGAAGTCGAGATTACGTTTCTCCGCGAGAAGAACGCAAGGAGCAGGTCATGAAACGGCCCACGTTTTTTCACGGCGTTGTCGTGGCGGCGGTATTCGCGTTCTTTGCGAGCGCGGTGATCGCAACGCTGACTCCATTTGTCGGCTTCTTACACGTCATTCGCCTGGTGATTCCCGCGCTGGGACTCGCCTATCTCCTGTACCTCTTCAGCAGCAGCAAGGAACGGGTAGGGCGTGTCGCCACGCTTTCACTCTGGAGCGCACTGGCTGCCGTTACCTGGTGGGTGGCGCCCCCGCTGCCGCTATACCTGCTGATTCATGTCGGCGCGATGTGGCTGGTGCGCTCCCTTTATTTTTACTCGGGCGTGCTGCCGGCCCTGATGGATCTGGGGCTTAGCGTCCTGAGTATCACGGCAGCAGTCTGGGCGATCACCCAAACCGGCAGCGTGTTTCTTGCGACCTGGAGCTTCTTCCTGGTGCAGGCGTTGTTTGTGGCGATTCCGCCGGCAATGCAGCGCAAAACAGGCCCCGCGAGAAACACCCTAATTGAAAACGAAACCTTCGAGCGTGCACGGCGACAGGCCGACCAGGCGCTCACACAATTGTTTAGCCAATAAGGACTTTAATCATGAAAATTAAGCTAACGGGCATTGCCCTTTTCCTGCTGACCCTGGGCGCGGTTGTTTATTACCCGCAGATAATGGCGAAGAACATTCCGCTCAACCCACCGGTTATTCAGCACATCACCGCCAGCCAGAATCCGAAGATAGACGTCGTATTCGTGCTGGACACCACGGGCAGCATGAGCGGCCTGATCCAGACGGCGAAGGAAAAAATCTGGTCGATCGCGACAACGATGGCATCGGCGCAGCCGACACCGGAGATTCGCATTGGACTGGTTGCCTATCGAGACCGCGGCGACCAGTACGTGACCAGGGTGGTCGACCTTTCCGATGACCTGGATTCCGTTTATGCGGCGTTGATGGATTTCGAAGCAGGCGGTGGCGGCGACACTCCGGAAAGTGTCAACAAGGCACTCTATGATGCCGTTCACCACATGTCCTGGAGCGAAGGTGAGCAGGCTTATCAAGTTGTGTTCCTGGTTGGCGATGCACCACCGCACATGGACTATAACGAGGTCCGCTACCCGGAGATCGTCGCAAGCGCGCTGGAGAAAGGCATCGTGATCAACACCATCCAGTGCGGTGAGATTCCGACAACTGTCGGACCGTGGACACAGATCGCAAGCCTTGGCCAGGGCACCTTCTTCCAGGTGGAACAAGCCGGTGGTGCGGTGGTATACACCACGCCGTTTGATGACGAGATTGCAATGTTGTCGGCAAAACTCGATGACACGCGGCTATATTACGGTTCCGAGGAAGAGAAAGAGCGGATGCTGAAGAAAGTTGCGGCAGCCGACAAGCTGGAAGTGATGGCATCGGTCGCATCCCGCGCACGACGCGGAGTATTCAATGCGGCAGTCGGTGGCAGAGCCAATCTTCTCGGTGAGAACGAGCTGGTTGACGCCGTCGCGAGCGGCACTGTTGAACTTGACGAACTCGCGCCGGAAGACTTGCCGGAAGCACTGAAGCCAATGGCGCCGGAAGAGCAGCGCGTCTACGTCGAGCGTCTAGCCGACGTAAGGGCTGACCTGAAGCTCCAGATCCAGGAACTGTCCACAGATCGTGATGACTTTATCGCCGCCAAAGTGGACGAAGCCGGTGGCATGAAAGACTCACTGGACCAACAGCTCTATGATGCAGTCAAAGAGCAGGCCAGCAAAGCCGGGTTTGAGTACGAGAACGGACCGGCGTATTAAAAACCGCTATCGTAGGAGCTCGCCCTGGCGAGCGATTCGCCCGCCGGGGCGGGCTCCTACACATACGGAATAGTCTTTGTGAGCGAAGCGAAGCAATCCCTTATTGAGACTCTCGCTAGATTGCTTCGCTTCGCTCGCAAAGACAGGGCTAATCAACCCTTGTCAGAGAACAGAATATCTACAAATACTAGAGAGCGTTGTGCAATAGAAGGGGCCGCTTGCGGCCCCGTTTATTTGTAAGCGGCTTACATACACGATCTTGAGACGCTATGATCGTGCGATGCCTGATAAATCCCTGAAACGGGTCAACCTGTATTTCGATCCGGCCGTTCATGCGGCCTTACGATAGAAAGCTGCGGAAACCGATTGCAGCATGTCGGATATTGTTAACGCTGCGGTAGAGCAAGCACTAGCGGAGGATGCAGAAGACCTCAAGGCATTCAAAGCTCGCAAGCACGAAGCGGAATTCGCATTCGATGACGTCGTCAATCTTCTAAATCGCAATAGCGTCGATTAACAATCATGAAAAGTGTTCTTGATCGTCCGCTGGGGCGGTCTCCTGCGAGCAATTAGAACAGGTGTGCTAAAAAAGAATGAATATCCCAGAAACAAGACTGGCAGGTTTGCTG
>QIDL01000450.1 GCA_003228415.1 Gammaproteobacteria bacterium
CCTGGTTCGCGGCCCCGCTCCACCACCGCGAGCTGGTTGTTACCCATGGTGGCGGATTCCCGTCTGCTATCGTCTGGACTGTCGAGCAGCAGGCAATACAGCAGAAACAAGTTCACGAACCGAGCTTCGACACTGTCGATACCTTGCGGCAGAAACGGGTTCAGATCCAGGCAACGTACCTCGACATATTCGACCCCTCGGGATCTGAGCGCATTCAAAGGCCGCTCGCCGGGCTGAATTGGTCGCTTTGGACGGACCGTGCCGTAAAACTCATTTTCGATCTGCAACAGAGCGGTATTGAGTTGACGATACTCGCCGTCCACCTTCACGCCGATTTCTTCGTAGCCCGGATAGGAGGTGATAAGGGCCTGGTGCATGGAGTCGGCGTATTCGTCCAGGCTGTTGTAGGAAATGTGCAGCGAACTCTGAGCATCGCTCTGATAGCCGAGCCTGCCCATGCGCAGTGAGGTTCCGTAGGGCAGGTACAGGGAGCCTTCGTCGAATACCTCGAGTCGGTGAGGCTTTCCTTTCACGAAGCTGTTGCAGATGGCTGGCGAGGCGCCAAACAGGTAGATGAGCAGCCAGGAATGACGTCGAAAATTCCGGATCAGACCGAAATAGCTGTCGGTTCGAAAGTCCTGAGATGGCGCTCGGCCCCGACTCTCGGCGAATGGCTGCCAGAAGCTGTCGGGTAGCGAAAAGTTGTAGTGAATGCCGGAGATGGTCTGCATCAAACGGCCATAGCGATGCCCCAGGCCGAGCCGATAGACGGTCTTCGTCGTCGCGATGTTGGAAGAACCATAGCGGCCTACGGGAATCTCGTCATGGGTACCGACAATGCAGGGCATGCTCCCTGCCCACAGCAGTTCCTGGTCCAGGTGTTGGTAGACAAAGCGATGGATATCCCGCAGCTCTTCGATGCAGGACTCTGGATCTTCATGCACCGCAGTGATGAGTTCGAGCTGAGCCTCGCTGAAGTCGGTGGTGATATTGGGATGGGTGAGAGCCGATCCCAGCGCCTCGGGATGCGGCTCAGCGGAAAGCTGACCATCGGCGACGATGCGCAGGCTTTCTTTTTCGATGCCGCAACGCAAGCCTTTGAGCACCCCAGGTTGGGTTTTGAGAAATTCAGGTACTGAGAAAGATGCGGGCACTGGCAGCTTCGTGGCTTGAGAAAGTGGCGCCAGAGCAGCTATAAATCGGCTGTCGGACCAGCCGCGATGATGCTCGGATCTACGTCGTATTTGGTGAAGTTGTCGATGAACTCGCCGATCAGATTGTTCGCTGTGGTGTCATAGGCTGCCTTGTCGGACCAGGTGTTTCTCGGGTTCAACAGGGTGTCGTCCACCCCTGGGACCGCCACAGGGATATCGAGATTGAATCCCGGCAGATGTTCGGTTTCGGCGGTTGCCAATGCGCCGCTCTGAATGGCGCTGATGATGGCTCGGGTGGTGGGGATGCTGAACCGGTTGCCAACCCCGTAGCCGCCTCCGGTCCAACCGGTATTCACCAGATAGACGCGGGAATCGAAATCATCGATTCTTTTGATCAGCAGGTCCGCATAGATTCCGGCCGGTCGAGGAAAGAATGGTGCGCCGAAGCAGGTTGAAAAAGTGGTTTTGTACGCTTCCGTGGAACCGACTTCGGTGGACCCGACCTGTGCGGTATAACCGGAGAGAAAGTGATAGGCGGCCGCCTCCTTCGAAAGCAGCGATACCGGCGGCAACACGCCGCTGACGTCACAGGTCAGAAATATGATGTATTTGGGCTCATCGCCCTGGTTATCGATCACCTTGGCTTCGATATTGTCTCGAGAGTAGCAGGCTCGGGTATTTTCGGTGAGCGATGAATCTGCATAGTCCGGCACCCGGGTCTCCGGGTCGATCACCACGTTTTCCACGATGGCACCGAAGGAGATTGCGTCGAAAATGACCGGCTCGTTTTTCCGGGTCAGATCGATGCACTTGGCATAGCATCCGCCTTCGAAATTGAAAACGGTGCCTTTACCCCAACCGTGCTCGTCGTCACCGATCAGGAATCGATCCGGGTCCGCGGACAGAGTCGTTTTCCCGGTGCCTGAAAGGCCGAAGAACAGCGTCACGTCTCCGTCTTGTCCCAGGTTTGCCGAACAGTGCATGGGCAGCACGTCTTTTTCCGGCAGCAGGAAATTCAGTACGGAAAACATGGATTTCTTCATCTCACCGGCGTAGCGCATCCCGGCAAGCAATACCTTGCGCTGCGCAAAGTTGATCATCACCGTTCCGTCGCCATTGGTGCCGTCGCGCGCTGGATCACAGATGAATCCGGGCGCGTTGACCACGTGCCAGATCTGTTTGTTGTGCGGGTTGTAGTGTTCGGGCGTGATGAACAGCGCTCGACCGAAAAGCGCGTGCCAGGCAGTCTCAGTGGTGACCTCGATGGGCAGATAGTGCTCCGGATCCGCGCCGACATGCAGATGGGACAGGAAGGTGTCGCTGCCTTCCAGATGCAGTTGAACCCGCTCCCAGAGGGCATCGAAGATCTCGGGAGCAATGGGCTGATTGACGCTGCCCCAGTCGATGGCATCGGAAGTTGAGGGCTCGTCGACGATGAAGCGGTCCTTGGGAGAGCGGCCGGTGCGGACGCCTGTCTCCACCACGATGGCGCCGTTGCTCGCGAACCGTCCTTCGCCGCGCAGCACTGCAAGCTCAGCCAGAATGGCCCGGGAAAGGTCAACGTGGGTAGTTTTTTTCGACGTGGTGTCGATATCTACAGCCATGATGTGCGTTTTATTCGAATGAACCCAGGTAGAAGCGGATTATGCCAGAGCGTTTTACTCAGGCATACGGAATTTATGTCAGTAAGAATTCGGTGGTTTGGCCCGGTCAGCTCTCTTCTTTGAGTTGTTTCAGCTGGCGACGGTCACGCTTCGACGGCCGCGACCGGGGCAGGCTGAGGCCCGCTTTTTCCATGCGACGGCGGGCGATCTCGATTTCTCGCAACTCGATCGAATCGGCGGTTTCCTGATAAAGCGCGCTGGCGCTGGTCGCGTTGCCGCGCTGTTCGGAAAGACCCTGAATCGAGACGGTCGTGGCACTCCAGCCTCGACGGATGGTCAGCACATCCCCGACCACCACCTCCTTGCTCACCTTGGGCCGGATGGTGGCACCGGCAGGATCCTGCAGAACGTGGAAGTCCACCTTGCCGCCCTGGATGGCGGTCTTGGCCTGGGCACGGGTTTTGTAGAATCGCGCCGCCCACAGCCAGCGGTCCAGCCGCACGGTATCGATGGCGTCCCAGTTGATCAAATTCACTCGCGCTCAATAAGCGCCTTTCGTTACCCGACAAGCCCGTATAATAACCGGTCTCGGTGAACGGGTATGGTTATGGGTGTCCCGGAGATTAAGGCGTTGCGGACGATTGCCAGATCGCGATTGTTCCGGATAGAAGAGCTCGATCTGAAGTTCGCCAACGGCGTTGAGCGTACCTATGAGCGGCTGCCCGGTTCCGGCCGTGCGGCCGTCATGGTGGTGGCGATCAATGATGCGGACGAATTGCTGCTCATTCGTGAGTATGCCGCGGGATTCCATGAGATGCAGCTGACGCTGGTCAAGGGCGCGGTGGACGATGGAGAATCGCTCGAGGAAGCTGCCAACCGGGAGCTGAAAGAAGAAGCCGGATTCGGTGCGCGTGACATTCGGTTCATCAAGCAGCTGAATCTGGCGCCCGGTCATATGGGCTTTACCATCAACGTCGTTCTGGCACGGGATCTATACCCGGAGAAACTGCCCGGCGACGAACCGGAGCCTCCGGAACTCGTCAGGTGGCCGCTTGCCGAACTCGACAGGCTGACCATCGGAGATGAGTTCCGGGAAGCACGCGCTATCGCCGGGCTCTATCTGGCGCGTCACTATCTGGACGAGCAGCGATTACAGCAAGACAATGCCGGTGCCTGATACCTGAGATCTGCTCCCGCAGATCAAGTCAGTCTAACAAGTCAGTCTAAACGGGAAGACCCAATGGATTCAGAATTGACCCGACAGCTCATCGAGCTGGTGGAAGAGGCCGGTGCGGCGATCATGGCCGTCTATCAAACGGACTTCGAGATTGAGACCAAGGCCGATGAATCGCCATTGACTCAGGCCGATCTCGCCGCGCATCGAATCATCGAAGCGCGGCTATTGGAACTGACGCCTGACATTCCTCTGTTTTCGGAAGAATCCGAGCCACCGGATTTCGAGGTAAGACGCGCTTGGAATCGGTATTGGCTGGTGGATCCACTTGACGGCACCAAAGAGTTCATCAACAGAAACGGGGAGTTCACGGTCAACATTGCGCTCATCGAAGATCACCTGCCGGTTTTTGGTGTGGTCGGTGTCCCGGTAAAAGGGCTGGTTTACGTCGGCGACAAGTCAACGGGCGCTTATTGCCTTTCCACATCGGGTAAGAAAATTCTGTCGGGACGAGCGCTCGATGAGGCCACGCCGCTGGTGGTGGTGGCGAGCCGCAGCCATGGAGGAGAGCGCCTGGAAAAGTATCTGGATGAGCTGAAATCGGTTTTCGGCGAAGTGACGCGCACCCCCGTGGGCAGTTCGCTGAAGCTGTGCATTCTGGCCCAGGGTGAGGCCGATCTCTACCCACGGCTTGGTCCGACATCGGAATGG
>QIDL01000613.1 GCA_003228415.1 Gammaproteobacteria bacterium
ATGGTGATAGCGTGCTGCTGGTGGCTTCTCAAGGGGGCGCGCCGGTGCATCCAGTCTGGTATCACAATCTGGTAGCGCGCCCGGACATCGTGGTCGAGCAAGGTGGAGAGCGACGCAGTCTGCGGGCTCGTGAGGTCGACGAGGAGGAAAAAGGTCGTCTATGGCCGATTTGCGTGTCTCACTATGCACCCTACGCGGAGTACCAGCAGCGCACGGACCGTTCGATCCCGGTTTTTCGCTGTGAGCCCGTCATTTAAGTCAAATTACTGGTCAGTATATTCGAGGAGATACCGCGTTTGAGGCCAACGTTGCGTGGCTGGGAGGTACTTAACATTGCTCAGCTGGCTGTTTTCGTACACTCGGGGCGCCTTTAAAACCACCCAGGGTACGCATGGAAGCTGAATCGAGCCTCGCGGGGCTCAAGAAAATTACCGTTGATAGCCTGACGATAGGGATGTATGTCGCTCAGCTTGACCGTGCCTGGGAAGACTCGAACTATCCGGTGCAGGGTTTCTACATCCGCTCACGCCAGGGTATCGAGCGTCTGAGTCGTGGATGCGTGTTCGTCTATGTGGATCCCCGTCGTTACGATTCGGGTCTCACAGATGTCAAGCTCCATGTAGTCTCCAAGGCGCGGCGGGCCAAAGATGGCGAGCCACGCACTAATCCTCGCCATCGGATTCAACCGCGCAAACCTCGGGAATACCAGGACACTGTAGAGCTTGGCAACGAATTGGAACCCGCGCGTACCTCGTTGGACGAAGCGGTAGAAATAATGCGCAGCTGTGTCAGCAAGCTGCAGTCTACAGGCGGTTTCGACATAGACCAGATCGAGCGGGCGATCAGCCCCCTGATCGAAAGCGTCATGCGCAACAAGTCGGCAATGGCGGCGCTGTTGCGAATGCGCTCGGTGGACGACTACACCTTTTCTCATTCCATTTCCAATGCGGTATGGGGAGCCATACTTGCGCGCCAGCTCGGTTTTCCTCCAAATGAGATCGATTCGATTGCGCTAGCTTGCTCATTGCTCGACATCGGTAAGATCCATCTACCGAAAGAGTTGTTGATACAGAAGGAAGCCCCCTCGACTGAGCAATGGCAGACGCTGAAAAGCCACGTCGAAGAGGGTATGAAACTCCTGGACGACAACGACGTGATAAACAAGAAAGTGCGGCATGCTGTTCAGTCCCATCACGAACGCTTTGACGGATCTGGCTATCCGATGGGGTTAGGCGGAACGGAAATTCCCTTGTATGCCAGGATTGCCGGTATTGTAGACAGCTATGACGCCATGATCTCTGAACGTCCCTATGCGGAAGCACGCTCGTCTTATGGAGCGGTACAGGAACTTCAGCAACAGGCTGATGTGCTGTTCCAGAAAGAACTGGTGGAGCATTTCATCCAGGCCATCGGGGTTTTCCCGGTCGGCGCGATCGTGGAGCTCAATACCGGAGAGGTGGGAGTAGTCGTTGCACAGCACGGCAGCCGACGGCTCAAGCCAAAAATCATCATGTTGCTGGATGCCGAGAAGCAGCCTCGTTCGCATCTGGTGATCGTCGATCTCTCAACGCAAGACAATGGCGAGAACTCAACACTGGTCTGGTGGATCACTAAAGAACTGCCCATGAACGCGTTCGGAATCGATCCGGGCAAGTATTTCCTCTAGAGAAGAATAACGAAAGAACATCAACGAGAACTTTGGATGAGCTCAGCTAACAAACGTGTACACGATCTCGGCAGCCTGATCGAAGGAACCAAAGGAAATGCGGCCTTTGCGGTGGTGGCGTTACAGAACGCCAATGCGTTGTCCAGCCGTTTCGGCTTGGGGTTCAGCAGTGCATCTCAGCAGGCGTTTGCCAGACGTATCAGCGATCTACTACGCAGTTGTGATCAGATGATGGCGCTCGGAACCGACAAGATTTGTGTGGTGTTCGATGAACTGATGGATGACAACCACGTGCTGCTGGCTGGCTTGAAGTTGGAACGCGCTTTCGAAGAACCTTTTTCGCTGGACGAGGTCAGCGCCCACCTCGAAGTTCGCGCGGGCCTCGTTTATTACGGTAATCGAGAGCGACTCCGCAACCTGGATGTGGAAGATCTTTATCGCTTCGCTGAGACAGCTCTGGGCAATGCGGTGGAACGCAAGGTCTGCTTTGAGATCTCCTCCGAAGAAGCATTTGCGCAGATGCAGAAAGACTGGGAAACCAACTACGAACTCGATAAGGCACTCAAAGAGCATGAGATCACGTTGGACTACCAACCCAAATATCGACTCAACGATGGGGAACTGGTCGGTGCGGAAGCGATAGTTCGCTGGCGCAGGGGAGGTGAGATCATCCCACCTCAACAGTTCATGCCAGCGCTCAACGACACTCGCCAATGGGAACTCACGCTATATACTTTGCGTCGGGCAATTCGAGAAATGTGTAGTTTTGATGCCGAAATTCCAATCGCCATAAACGTGGGTGGTCGGGTTCTCGATCATCCTTCGTTCATGAATACCTTGCGTAGCGAACTCAGCATCTGGGGAGTCGCCCAGGGTCGGCTGGCGCTGGAAGTGCGTGAGTCACGGTTCGATGACGCGCACACCCTGGCGGTTCTCGATGAGTTGCGATCACTCGGCATCGCAGTGGTCATCGACGAGTTCGGTCGTGGACAGGCCTCGCTGGAAAAATTTCGAGATCTGCCTGTGGACGAGATCAAAATTGATCGGACGTTCATTACCAATCTTGTCGACGATCAACAGGACCAACAGATGACGGACGCGATTATCGACCTGGCTCATCGTTTTTCGAAGACTGTCGTTGCAGACGGCGTTGAAGATGCTGCCACGTTCGAATATCTCGCCAGCGCTGGTTGTGATATCGGGCAGGGATTCTATCTCGGGGCTCCCCTGAATGAATCTCAGTTCTGCCGGCTGACCGCGCAGATCTGACTAACAGTTTCTCGAAAAACAACTGGACGACTCTGAATCCGCCAGGAAGAATGGCCAGCTTGTCTGTCATGCCGGGATTGGAATGAATCGAAGGTTCTCCTCGCAAGTGTTGCTCCTCTTGTGGCTCCCCACCTGCAGCCTGGCCGCCAACACTGGCTGGTGGCCGAGCTATGGAGGCGATAGCGGTTCTACAAAGTACTCGCCGCTGGACCAGATCAACGCGAGCAATGTGGCACAGCTCAAAGTGATCTGGGAGTGGAACTCTCCCGACAACGCCATGGTGGAAGCCGATCGCAAACTGACGCCGATCGGCTTCAAATCCACACCGATCATGGTGGACGGAACTCTCTATCTCAGTACGTCGCTTGGCCATGTAGCAGCATTGGATGCAGCCACCGGCGTCACCCGCTGGATATTTGATACCGAGTCTCACAGGGCAGGGCGTCCCACCAACCTCGGGTTCAACCACCGAGGTGTCGGGTTCTGGCGAGCCGGAAAAAAGGCTCGGATTCTGATGCCGACCAACGACGCACGGCTTTGGAGCCTCGATGCCCACACCGGTACGCCTGATCCGAGCTTTGGAGAAGACGGGGTCGTGGATCTGACCGTTGGACTGGGTCGTGAGATTGAGCGAAAGCGCTATTCGGTGATGTCCGCGCCGACAATCGTCGGCGATACGGTGGTGGTGGGGTCGTCTATCTGGGATGGGCCTCGCCAGAAAGAAGCACCTCCCGGCCATGTGCGGGGTTTCGATATTCGCACCGGTGAGCAGATCTGGATATTCCATACCATCGCACAGAAAGGCCAGGTAGGCGTGGAGACCTGGGAAAACGACTCCTGGGTATACACGGGCAATACCAATGTCTGGACATTGATGAGCGCCGACCCGGAACTCGGTTACGTCTATCTCCCGACCAGCACGCCGACCAACGACTGGTATGGAGGAGAACGCCTCGGGGACAATCTGTTTGCGGAGAGCCTGGTCTGTGTCGATGCCAGGACCGGCGAGCGAGTCTGGCATTTTCAGACCGTGCACCATGGACTCTGGGATTACGATCTGCCTGCTGCGCCGAATCTGGTGGATATCGTGGTCGACGGCAAGCCGATCAAGGCTGTAGCTCAGGTCTCCAAGCAGGCGTTCGTCTATGTCTTCGACCGTGTCACCGGCGAGCCGGTGTGGCCGATCGAGGAACGATCGGTTCCCCGGAGCCATATCCCGGGTGAACGAACGGCACTCACCCAGCCGATTCCCACCCGGCCCGCAGCCTTCGATCTGCAGGGGATTTCAGACGAAACGCTGATCGACCTCTCGCCTGAGTTGAAGGCGGAAGCCTGGGAAATCGTGAAGCAATTCGAGTATGGCCCGATTTTTACTCCACCATCCCTCAAAGGTACGATCAACCTGCCTGGCTGGTCTGGTGGAGCAGAGTGGACGGGTGCTGCCGTAGATCCGGTAACCGGAGTTATCTACATTCCATCGCACACCGGCCCCATGGTGGTGAAGATCACAAAAGGCGATCCCACGAAAACCGAGTTCGATTATGTGCGGGCGCGCGGTATCAGTTCCATCCAGGGACCTCGAGGATTGCCGCTGACCAGACCGCCGTTTTCGCGAGTAACCGCCATTGACCTGAACACCGGCGAACATCTGTGGATGGTGCCCTTTGGCGATGGGCTCAGGCAATCCATC
>QIDL01000628.1 GCA_003228415.1 Gammaproteobacteria bacterium
CTACCAACTGCAGTCGGTCCCGCAGCAGCGCCGATTCATCAACAGCCGGCCAGGACGTCTGCACCAGCGTCGTTTTCTCGCCGAGTGCTTCCCACAACGCCTGGGTGACATGGGGTGCGATTGGCGACAGCACAACAACGGCAATCTTCAAAGCTTCATGGACCGCCGCCCGATCTTCAGCGGATGCCACCGGGGTCCTGCTGATGGAATTAACCAGTTCGTGAACACCTGATACAACGGTATTGAATTGCAGGCGCCGACCGTAATCATCATCGGCGCGCTGTAACGTTTCATAGGCCTTGCGCCTGAGATCTTTCCCTGCCTGGCTGAGCAATTCCACGTTGAGCGCGGGCACCTGACCCCCGGCCAGATGTTCGTGCACCATACTCCATAGCCGCTTGCAGAACCGACCCTGACCTTCAACCCCGGCTTCTGACCATTCGAACGACTGATCCGGAGGAGCGGCAAACATCATCGCGGTGCGAACCGAATCCGCGCCGTACTTATCGAGCAGATGCTGAGGATCGCCCGCATCACCAGCAGACTTGGACATCTTCTTACCATCCTGAAGCACCATGCCGAGCATCAGCAGACGTGTGAACGGCTCATCGGAATTCACCAACCCCTCGTCGCGCATCAGTTTATGGAAAAAGCGTGCATAGAGGAGGTGTAGAATCGCGTGCTCGATTCCGCCTACGTAGTGATCCACCGGTGTCCAGTAGTTGGCCCGCTCATCCACCATGGGCCGGTTTGCATGCGGCGACGCAAAGCGGGCGTAGTACCAGGACGACTCCATGAAAGTATCGAAGGTATCCGTTTCTCTGCGCGCCTCGCCCGCGCACCTGGGGCAGGACGTTTTATAGAAGCTCTCCATGGTGGTGAGCGGCGAGCGCACGCCTTCGAATTGCACTTCGGTGGGCAGCAGGACCGGAAGCTGTTCATTCGGCACCGGCACGATGCCGCAATCCGGGCAGTGAATCATGGGTATCGGACACCCCCAGTAACGCTGCCTGGAGACTCCCCAGTCGCGCAACCGAAAGTTTGTGCGCCGCCTTCCTCGACCCTTCGCCTCCAGCGTATCGGCGATCGATTCGAAAGCCTCTTCGGAAGTCTGTCCATCGAACACTCCGGAATCGACCAGGCGTCCGTAGGCCACGAACGCACCTGTACCGAGATCGCAGGGCACATCGTCAGCGACCGGTTCGATGACCTGCTTGATCCGGATTCCGTATTTCGTGGCGAATTCCCAATCACGTTGATCATGACCGGGTACCGCCATCACTGCGCCTGAGCCGTACTCCATCAACACGAAATTCGCGACCCACACCGGCAACATCTCACCGGTGAGCGGATGCTCTACCTCGATGGCAGTCGCTACACCGGTTTTCTCCATGGTCGCCAGTTCGACTTCGGCGGTTGTGGATTTTCTGCATTCCTCCACGAAGACCGCCACCGCCTGATCCTGCTCGGCCGCCAGTTGCGCCAGAGGATGTCCCGCCGCGACGGCGACATAGGTAGCACCCAGCAGCGTATCCGGCCGGGTGGTATAAACCGTGAGAGCATCGCCGTGGCCAACGACTGGAAAGTCGATCTCTACGCCTAAGGACCTGCCGATCCAGTTGCGCTGCATCATCTTTACCGAATCCGGCCATCCAGGCAGCTCGTCGAGCCCGTCGAGCAATTCCTCGGCGTAGTCGGTAATCTTGACGAACCATTGCGGCATTTCCCGCCGTTCCACTACCGCACCGGAACGCCAGCCACGGCCATCTTCCACCTGCTCGTTCGCCAACACGGTCTGATCAACCGGATCCCAGTTCACCACCGCGCTTTTGCGATAGACGAGCCCTTTTGCAAACAGCCTGGTAAAGAACCACTGCTCCCAGTGATAGTAGCCGGGGTCACAGGTCTCGAACTCCCGACTCCAGTCGATGCCGAACCCGAGCGAGCGCATCTGACCCCGCATGTAGTTGATGTTGTCCTTGGTCCAGCTGGCGGGGGGAATGTTGTTTTTAATCGCCGCGTTTTCGGCCGGCAGGCCAAAGGCATCCCAGCCCATCGGCTGCATGACGTTGAATCCTTTCAGCCGCTGGTAACGGTTGATCACATCACCCAGGGTATAGCAGCGCACGTGGCCCATATGCAGCCGCCCGCTCGGATAAGGAAACATCGCCAGGCAGTAGAACTTCTCCCGTTGGTCTGACTCGGTTGCGGTGAAGCAGCCGGACGCCTCCCAGAGGCGCTGGGCATCACGTTCAACCGTATGCGGGTCGTAGGGTGTGCTCATAGCAGGAAATCGACCAGTTTGCTGGCGCGCAAGGATACCAGCTATCTATCGGGCATTCGAAGGATCAGCAGAGCGACGCCAGCCAGCAGCACCGCGAAGAGGGGCCACTGTCCGGCGCGGTTATAGGGGGTACGGCCCGTCATGGAACGATACTTCCCGGTGAGCACACCTTCGGTGAATTGCGGCAGACGTCCTCGCAGGGTACCCGAGGCGTCGACGATGGCGGTCACGCCGTTATTGGTCGACCGCAGGAGCCACCGCCCGTTTTCCAGCGCCCGCATCCTGGCGATGGCAACGTGCTGCAAAGGTCCGATACTGTCGCCGAACCAGGTATCGTTGGATATGGTCAAAAGCACGTCTGCCTCGCTACGAACCAGTTCCGGATAGACGATCTCATAGCAGATAGCCATGGATGCGAGAACCTCGCCAATCATCATTGGCACCTGCTCCCAGGCCCCCGAGACAGCATGTGACATAGGCAGATCAAAAAACTCGATCAGCCCGCGGAGCAGATTTTCTGCCGGCACATACTCACCAAAGGGCACCAGCCGCCGTTTGACGTATCGCCCCCGTGCCGTGCCGATGCCAATCGCGGTATTGAGAAAGGCGTAACCTCCTCCGGGCAACGCTTCCACCGCCGGTATCCCGAGAATCAGGCCGGTGCCCGCCGCCTTGCCCCGTTCATCCAGCGCCTCGAGCAACTCGGTCGCCTGACGCTCGAATACGGTAATGGCCGCTTCCGGCCAGAGGATCAGATCCACGCCCCAGAGAGGTTCTGACAAGGCTCGATATTTTTCGATGATGGGGAGACGATTTTCCGGCAGCCACTTGCTGGCTTGCGCCACATTGCCCTGAACCAGGGCGGCGCTATGCACAGCACCAGGTTCGGTCCAGGTGATCCGACCCGCCACGCCACCCACCAACCACGGCAACAGCGCCGCAACCAGCAGCCAGCCAGGGAAACCTGCCCGCCCTTGCTGATTGAAAGATTGACGGGAGCGCCGAATGAGACTTCGTCCAAGCAACACAACTGCAACGGCCGACGTCGCTGCCATGAGCGAAACGAACATCACCCCGCCCAGTGGCGCGAAACCGGCAAGAGCCGAATTGAGTTGTCCGTAGCCGATCGCAAGCCACGGAAAGCCGGAGAGAAACCAGGTCATCAGCCACTCGAAGGCGATGATGAGGATGACGAAAACGCCGCCGGCATGGAGCCAGTTCTGAGATTTGAATTTACCGAACAGCCAACCGTTCGCCATCGAAAACAGCGCCATGCTGCTCACAAACAGCGCCACCAGAAAGGCAGCCAGCCACGGCGGCGCATTGCCATGTTCATGGATACTGACGTAAACCCATGACACGCCCAGGGCGTATTTCCCCAAGCCGTAGAGCCAGCCAAGCAGTAGACCCCGGCCACCATCGGTCATCAGCAGATAGAACCAGGCTCCTGCGGATACCAGACCCAGCGGCCAGAGGTCGAAAGGTGCCATGGAAAGCGGCAGCAGCGCACCCGCAAGGATGGCAGCACTCCACCTCCCCGTCAGGAGGAGTCGCCTCAAGAGGTCCTGACTTGTAACAGGCGGATGCGACGTGAGTCCGCGTTCAACACCTTGAACGCGATACCTTCGATTTCGATGGCTTCGTCTCGCTCAGGCAGGTGGCCGAACCCTTTCAGAACAATGCCACCGATTGTGTCGAATTCCTCCGCGTCGATTTCGAGATCGAAGTACTCATTGAAGTCTTCGATTGTGGTTGTTGCCTTGACGTTGAAGGTGCTGTCATCGAGCTTGTTGATGAAGCTGTCGTCATCGACATCGTGCTCGTCCTCGATATCCCCTACGATCTGTTCCAGCACATCCTCAATGGTGACCACGCCCGACACGTGCCCGTATTCATCTACTACCACCGCCATGTGATTGCGGGTACTACGGAAATCCTGCAGCAACACGTTGAGCCGTTTGCTTTCCGGGACGATTGTGGCCGGCCGTATCCAGTCCTTGATATCGAACTCACTATCGTCATCCAGGGCCAACCTCAGTAAATCCTTGGCGTGGAGAATGCCCTTGATGTCGTCCAGATCGTCTCCGATCACGGGAAAGCGCGAGTGTTTGGTCTCGATGACTTTCTGCAACAGCTTTTCCGGCGGCTCATCGTCTTTGAGGTGCGCCATCTGGGTACGAGGGATCATGATGTCGCGAGCCTGCATGTCCGAAACCTGCAACGCACCGAAAATAATATTCAGCGCCTCACCATCCATCAACTGACGATCGGCCGCGTCTCTCAGTGTCTCCCGCAATTCACCTCTGTCGCTTGGCTCAGCCGAGAAAAGATCAGAC
>QIDL01000284.1 GCA_003228415.1 Gammaproteobacteria bacterium
CCACAGGATCGCCCGGGCGGCAGCCGTACCGCTCAAGGAAATATCCATCGAGGCGGCGGTCGAGCAGCACCTTGCCGACCTCGAACACATTGATGAGTCCGATGTGGTTTTTGAAAACGCGCAAGCAAGAGAGCGAACTCAGATTCTCTTCAACTACGCGAACAAGGTAAACGGGATAGTGGTCGGCACCGGCGATCTATCCGAACTGGCACTCGGATGGTGTACCTACAACGCCGATCATATGGCCAGCTATAACGTCAACGCGAGCGTACCGAAAACCATGATGGCCTATCTGGTGCGATGGTATGCACGCCACCGTGCCGATACGGCGCTTCGCGAGGTTCTGGAGCGCGTCCTGGATACACCCATCTCTCCGGAACTCATTGCTCCCAAGGCAGGCGCGATCAGCCAGGAAACCGAGGCCATCATCGGTCCCTACGAGCTGCACGACTTTTTCCTCTTTCACTTCATGCGCACGGGCGCCGGTGTCGAGAAGATCTTCGACCTGGCCAAACTGGCATTCTCGGCAGACTATGAACCAGAACAAATTCAGCGTTGGCTACGAGTCTTCTTCCAGCGTTTTTTTTCCCAGCAATTCAAACGCACCACGTTGCCACCCGGGCCGAAAGTGGGTTCTGTCAGCCTCTCACCTCGCGGCGACTGGCGCATGCCCGATGAAGTCGCGGCCGCAGGCTATCTGGCAAGCATCGACGCTTTGATAGACACTTGAGGTCGTGGATTCGTTGCAGGGGGAAGGAGCCAACATGAGAGGGGTCAGATTCACAAAGGTGCTCGTCACTCGGTGCACGTTCCGTACCTTGTACGCGTTCCGCACCTTGTGCACGTTCCGCACCTTATGCGAGGTTCGCACCTTGTGCGTGATCAGCGTTTTCTTTTCGAACCCCGTACACAGCCAGGCTGAGCCACCATTCTGTGGTACCGAGGGGGTCTGGATTCAGATTCTAGGTGCAGGTGGGACAGAACTGGACGATAGTCAGGCCGGGCCCAGCTACCTGGTATGGATCGACAACGAGGCGCGCATCCTGATAGATACCGCCCCCGGTTCAGCGTTACGTTACGACGAGTCCGGAGCAAATTTCAACGATCTGGACGCCATTCTCTTAACCCACCTGCACGCCTCTCACACCGGAGATTTCCCGGCTTTTGTCGAAGGCTCCGCCAAAGTCGGCCGCGAACGACCGCTCCTCGTCTTCGGTCCAGCAGGTAGCGACGACTACCTGGACACGCAATCCTTCATCGGGCGTCTGATCGGGCCCATGGGGGCGTACGCTTATCTGGCCGACTTTCTCACCTATCGATCCAGCGCCGGCTACAAACTCAACGTACGTAACGTCCCTGCCACCGGACGTCGTCGATGGACCCGCTTTGGCAATGATCACTTTCGCCTGGCGGCCATTCCCGTGCAGCACGGCATCGTACCCACGATCGCCTGGCCGGCCGACATCGGCGATCAGTCCATCGTTTTCGCCGGCGATTTCAACAACGCAAAAGGCGCGATCTCAGACTTCGCCCACGATACCGATGTGCTCGTGGTCAGCCACGCGATACCAGAAAGTGCCAGAGGAGATGTCCGGGAACAATTCGTGCTACCCAGCCAGATTGGCAAGGTCGCAGCGGCCGCCAATGCGCGAATGCTCATACTCGGGCATCGTACCAACCGCACCAGAGGCCTGGAGAGCATGTCCCGCGCCGCCATCGAAGAGCACTACACCGATGCTCTGATTTTCGCCAACGATCTGGAATGCTGGGGGCTGTAGGTGGTCGGAGTTGAACCGTCGTGAGCGATTCTGAAAGGTTACTTCAGTTCTGGTTCGGGGATATGACCGACGGCTTCGCCGATGATGAGCACCGCGCTCACTGGTTCAGCGGTGGGGCCGAGTTCGACAATGCCTGTAGAGTGGAATTCGCCAGCCTCGCCACTCAAGCCGCGGATGGAGAGCTGGACGACTGGCTGGATACACCACGCTCCCGCCTCGCCTACATACTGATCTGTGACCAGATTCCTCGAAATATCTATCGCGGTGAAGCGCTCGCATTCGCCACCGACGGAGCTGCCTTGAACGCTGCTCGAACCGGTGTCGAAGCGCACATGGATCGTGAGCTGGGCAGTGATGAGCGAAGCTTTTTTTATCTGCCCTTCGAGCACTCGGAAAACCTGGTCGATCAGCATACCTGTGTCGGACTTTTCAGCGAGCTCAGAGATCAGTCACCTGACAGCCACCGCCAGCATATTGGCGCAAACCTCAGATTCGCACACCAGCACCGGGACATTCTGTTGCGCTTTCATCGTTTTCCGCATCGGAATGCGCTACTCGGTCGCACCTCGACCAGCGCAGAACTCGCCTTCCTGGAAGAAGGCCATCACTTTGGCCAATCCAGCAAATAGCGCGCATCGAAAGCTCGCCCCGCTGCTCGAAGAGCTCATCGTCACCGGCGCCTGTTGGGATGTCGTCGACAACATCGCCTTCAACATGATTGGACGGCGACTCGCCCACTACCCTGCCGAGAGGACGCTGTGACCGCCCACATCGCGAGCAACGAAGGGCGACTGAGCGGTCTCAGCAAACGGGAAGGGCTCAAGGTTCTAAGGAAGCGGGCGTATCATTAACCAGGGTGATCCGAGATCGCGAATGTGTCAGCGGCTGTTCTGCGTGAGACAGTTGTAGGCAACCTGAATCATGAAGAAATGCACCTTCGTCCGCCGCAGACCGGGAATGAACGATTCGACACAGGTTGCCCATATCATTGCTTGAACATATTCTCGCAGAGAGCATACCTACTCGAGACGAACTTCTGCAAAGACAACGCAACGTCCAGCATAGCGACGAGACGTGTGCACAATCAGATGGGAGATAGATTCCCTACTATCCGCGTTGAGCAGCTCTATTACCGGTACAGTCCAACGATGCCGCCCTGGTGGAAAGGAACGAGTTGTAAAACCTGAAGTACCTGGAATTCCGCAATACCCAACAGCTACTGTTAGATCCAAGGAGTTATCAACATCGGGTTCGATATCCAGCTCGATTACCAACGTTTCATAATCATTCCAGTCAGAAACGACCTCATCAAAGTGGACGCCCGGATAGCGATCATTGCTCCAGCAGACTCGAAGTGCTTGACGGGAAGTCTGACCAGCATCGTCCCAAGCAACTACAGATGAGGGGCTATTGCTCCAGACAAGCGGTGCCTGCAGCCAGTTTCCAGCATCGAGAAAACCTGGAAACAAAGAATCTCTATGCCAGTAGGCGAGTAAAACGCGACCGGGCATCAAAAACGTCACCATCAACAGTAGAACTATCGAAGACGCCACGGCATTGCGTTGTTGCCATGGTCCGAATAGCGCAAATACAGCAATAGATGCACCAATCAGATCCAACCCCAAGTCGAAAATGCTTGCATCGCGATCACCGAGGTACTGAATTCCCTCGAACATGACCCCGGCTACCAGGCATGTCGCTAGTATTCGAGTTGCCTTCCAAGCCGGAAAGCACCACGCAAGTGCGAAACCCAGGGTCGTAAAGGCTGGAATATGCAACGCATTCTGTAGCATCCTGCCAAACAGATTCCCAGGTAACGCAATGAACTGATGACCAACCAGCAGACCGATGAACACCCCTCCGAGCACAACCAGCCGCAGCCATGATCGGCCAATGTGATCACGTCGTAGTTTCACCTCGCCGCCAAACCCAACCTGTTGGCTATCTCCTCCTCAAATTCCGAAAAGTAGTCGTTGATATCTTCGAGATCGAAACTCTCTAGAATTGCAGTATTCGATTCACGCTCGAGCAGGAAGTTGAAGGCCTGAATGATCACCCACTCATGGGTGATTGTGCCGCCGCAGAGCTTTTTGTAGTAATCCGGATGCAGCGTTACGCGATGTGTCGTGTCATCCCGTCCCTCGACGACAACTTCAAAGGTGTTCACATCGACGAGCGTGGCGCTGATCATCGAACAACCCCGCTAACGGTCTCAATAGTTGTCATAGACGTCATCATCATCGAGCAGGAAACGCACGGTGCTGAGAACATTCTGCACCGGTATCGGCTCGCCGTCCCGGATGGCCGGGTTGTAGCGCCAGGATCGGACAGCGGCGAGTGCAGCGGCTTCGAATACCCCGGAGGGTTCGGCGCTATCGACCCGGGCATTGATCACGCGCCCATCCACGGAAATGTCATAGCGCACCACCACCATGCCTTCCACTCCGGCGGTATTCGCCGTTTTCGGATAGACAGGACCGGAACCCGAGACCAGCTGTATGGGGCGATTCTGAATACCGCCGCAACCACCGAGCACGAGCAATACCCCGGCCACCAGTACTTTCCTCATGCTAAATCCTCATTCGGAGCGGGTGCCTCGTTGAAGAACGAGATATTGCCACTCCGGGTTTTCGGCGCCCACCGGCGGCTTGTCGCGAGGATACATGACCGCGCCTTCAGGTGCGTATTGGAGTATGTAGGCCTTGCGCGTCTCATCCGTCACATTCGGACCGGTGCGATGGGGCGTCAATGACGAGAACACGGCAATGGACCCCGCCCGTACCGGCAAGGCCACCGCCTCATCCGGATGAGTGAGGCATTGAAATCCCAGTTCGGTCCA
>QIDL01000416.1 GCA_003228415.1 Gammaproteobacteria bacterium
TCGAAACAGAAGCTCCCGTTTGTTGGACGAGGTATGTCCGCCGACCATATGCCGAACGTGAAGCTTCGCCACTTCGTTGTCGGTCATGTCCGAAACCGGATAGCCCGCATGCCTCAGGTCTTCGATCAACGCGTATCGATCGGATGGCTCACCTACCATCAGACCCACGTAGATGTGAGCATCCGAATCCCCGGCAAAGCGGTAGTTGAACTCGCTCACAGGATGCTTCCCCAGCGCGCGGCAGAACTTCCGAAAACTGCCTATTGCCTCAGGGATCGTGACGCCGAGGATAACCTCCCGCTGTTCTCCCACTTCGGCGCGTTCCGAAATGTGCCGCAGCCGATCGAAATTGACGTTGGCACCGCTGACCACGGCAACCAGCTTCTGCGCCTGAAGCCCGGCTTCGCCGCAGTACTTTTTCATCCCTGCCACGGCGAGCGCTCCTGCCGGTTCGGCAATGGAACGGGTATCGTCAAAGAGGTCTTTGATCGCGGCACAGATCTCATCGGTATTCACGGTCACCATGGCGTCCACACAACGCCGGGCGATTCTGAAGGTTTCTTTACCGACCTGTGCGACCGAGGCGCCGTCGGCAAAAAGATCCAGGGTTTCAAACGGCAGCCGAACCCGACGACCCGCTTTGAGAGCCGCCGTCAGACACGCAGAACCCTCCGCCTCCACCCCGATCACACGAGTCTTCGGAGACAGGTATTTAACGTAGGCGCTGATTCCGGCGATCAACCCACCCCCCCCGACCGGGACAAATATGATGTCCGGCGCGCCGGTGTGCTGATTCATGATCTCCATGCCTACCGTTCCCTGACCTGCGATCACATCCGCATCATCAAAAGGATGCACGTAGACGTAACCTTTCTCATCTACCAGGAACCGGGCATGGCCTGCGGCTTCGTCATAACTATCGCCATGAAGGATGACCCGAGCGCCGAGATCGCGCACCGCGTCGACTTTGATGCTGGGGGTATTTCTACCCATCACGATCAGCGCCTTGATATCCAGCTCACGAGCCGCCAGCGCTACGCCCTGGGCATGATTTCCTGCCGAAGCGGTGATCACGCCACGGGCCTTTTCGGTATCGCTCAAATTCGCCATCTTGTTAAAGGCGCCGCGGAGCTTGAACGAAAAAATGGGTTGCATGTCTTCCCGCTTCAGCAACACCTCATTGTCGAGGCGCCGACTCAGATTTCTCGCGCGCTGCAGTGGCGTTTCAACCGCCACGTCATAGACGCGCGACGCAAGAATTTTCTTAACGTACTTTTCCATTTGCCATCAATGAGTTAGCCTGCCGTCGAGTATGGACCAAGCCGATCAAAAACGCAGTGCCGCCGAAGCCGCACTGGCCCACATAGAACCGCGACTGTCGCCGAAGAGCATCGTTGGCGTTGGCACCGGTTCCACCACAAACTGCTTTATCGATGCCCTGGCCGCCGTGAAGCACAAGTTCGACGCCTGCGTGTCGAGTTCCGAGACCAGCACCAGGCGCCTGCAGAATCATGGCATCGTCGTCCTCGATCTGAATGCTGTTCCCGCCATCGACGTCTATGTCGACGGTGCCGATGAGGTCAACGGTGCCCGCCAACTCGTCAAGGGCGGGGGCGGCGCACTGACCCGAGAGAAGATCGTGGCGGCATCGGCGGATCAGTTCGTCTGCATCGTGGATGCTTCCAAGAAGGTCGAGGTGCTTGGCCGCTTTCCGTTGCCGGTCGAAGTCATCCCGATGGCGCGCGGCCTGGTGGCGAGAGGATTGGTGGAGCTCGGTGGCAGCCCCGAATGGCGGGAAGGGTTCGTGACCGACAACGGCAACATCATTCTGGATGTATTCGGCCTTGCCATAACCGATCCCATGGCGCTCGAGGCGACGATCAACAACATGGTCGGCGTCGTCACCAACGGCATCTTCGCTGCCCAGGCCGCGGACCTGGTGATTGTCGCCGGCCCCGACGGAATCATCCGTTTTTAATCGGGCTCCAGTAGCTTGCCCGGATTCATGATCTGATTGGGGTCGAAGACCTTTTTCAGGGCTTTCATGAGGGCAATGTCGGCATCGCTTCGGGTATAGGACAGGAAGTCCCGCTTCAACAAACCCACTCCGTGCTCCGCCGATATCGAACCTGCGCGACTGCTGACCTGTTCGAATATGCTCGGGTTGATGGCATGACAGCGCTGATAAAATTCGGGCCCGGACAGGGCTTCAGGTTTCAATATGTTCAGGTGCAGATTGCCATCGCCGATATGGCCATACCAGCAGATATCGAGATCCGGATAGCTCGACGCAACCAACGCATCCACCTCTTCGATGAATTCCGGCATGACCGAGATCCGTACTGACAGGTCACTTTTGTAAGGTGTGTACGCAGCGATACTCTCGGAAATTCCTTCCCGGAGTTGCCACAGACTGGCGGCCTGGGATTGTGACTGGCTGAGCACGCCATCCACCACCCAACCACGGCCGACGGTTTCCTCAAACACGGAAGTCGCCAGTTCCAGATCACCTTCGTCGAACTCGATCAGCGCATAGAATGGTACGGGGCTCGCCAGGGGGCGTTGCAATTCACGGTGGGCGAGCACTTTCGTCAATGCCAACTCCGAGAAAAATTCGAAGGCAGACAGGGTCAGCCGCTCCTGAAACAGTGCGAGAACTTTCAGGAGGTCGGGAAATACCGGAATGCCCAGCACCATGACGGTCTGGTTTAGCGGAGCGCGAGCCAGGCGCATCTGAGCTTCCACCACCATACCGAGGGTTCCCTCGGAGCCAACGAAAAGATGCCTGAGATCATAGCCCGTGGCGTTTTTCACCAACCCTCTATTACAATCGACGATCTCTCCCGATCCTGTCACCACTTTCAGCCCTGCCACCCAGTCCCGGGTCAGACCGTAACGGATCACCTTGATGCCACCGGCATTGGTGGCGATGTTACCGCCGATCTGACTGGAGCCCGAGGACGCAAAGTCTACCGGATAGTACAGGTTCTGCTCTGCAGCAAACTCCTGAAGAGTCCGGGTCACGACCCCGGCCTGACAAGTCACCAGACGATCGGCAGGACTGAAATCGAGAATCTGATTCATGCGGTCAAAGGACACGACTACCTCACCGTTGCCGGCTACCGCACCGCCGGACAAGCCTGTGCGACCACCGGAAGGAACCAGCGCAAAACCTTCTGCGTTGGCGAGACGAACCAGCGCCTGCACGTCTTCAACGGACTCCACGAATACCACCGCGCTGGGAGCAACGTCGAAGGTCCGGGTCCAGTCACACCCCCACTGAGTGAGCACATCAGGATCCCGTTTCAGCTGCGAGGCTGAAAACAATTCATCAAGACCTTGGGTCATTTCGTTTTTTATCCAACGGATCGGCCGCTAGTATATCCGCCCTTCAGTCACCGGATGCACACCTTGAGCCGTACCTCGCTCAACAAGAGCAAGATCAAAATCCTCCTGCTGGAGGGAATCCATCCATGCGCCGTATTCCAATACTCGCAGCGTTGCGGAGCTGGTACTGGCCGAAGCCATTCTACTGCTTCGGGGCGTACCGCAGAAAACCACCCAGATGCATGAAGGCGTGTGGCGGAAGTCCGCCAGGTGGGTAGCCTCGACGAGTTGCTGAGTCTCGCCGACGTGGTGTCGCTGCACGTCCCCGCAAATGCGACCACGGCCGGCATGATCGATGCTCGAGCAATCGGGCGGCTAAAAAAAGCAGCGGTGCTGATCAATGCCTCCCGAGGAAACGTGGTGGACCTGGCTGCGCTGGCCGACCAGCTTCGAAGTGGCGGGCTTCTGGGTGCCGCAATCGATGTCTATCCCGAAGAGCCTGAGTCCAGCAACGAGCCCTTCGTCTCCGAGCTGCGCGGTTTGCCGAACGTGATACTGACACCTCACATCGGCGGCAGCACCGTGGAGGCCCAGGAAAATATTGGCCGGGAGGTCGCAGAAAAACTGATCCGTTACAGCGACAACGGCTCCACCCGCTCGGCGGTCAATCGGCCCCGAGCCGTGGCGCCAGCCAATCGAACATCTGCCGGCGGATCAGATCCGATTCGTTGACCAGATGATGGCGGGCCTCGGGGATTTCGAGCAAGGTCGGCCGGCTCTTGTCGCTGAGGATTCGAAGATTGTGACGCCAGTCCACCGTCTGGTCTGCATGGCCCTGTACCACCAGGGGATCGAATGGCAAGCCGGGTCGGGCTTCGAATCGCTTCATCCATGCAACCATGGCGCTTACCCATTGCACCGGTAAGGTCATGGGCGCCAGCGGATCCCGGCGCATCAGCGATAGAAATTCCGGGTTCTCGGCATTGTCCGCGATGGTTCTGGGTCGTTCCTTGACGGCGGTGTATTTCGCCGCCAGATAGGCAAATCTCGTCAGACCCCAGTTTGCCGGACGGATCAGCGGGGCAAGCAGCACGACCTCCTTGAAGCTGTGATCCCTCTGGCCAGCCAGAAACTCCATCGCGATCGCTCCGCCCATGCTTTGCCCGAGGATGTACCAGGGCCCGGGCATCGCGCCTCGAGACTGCGCGAGCACATCGGTCAGGGCCTGTACGTATTCATCGAAACTGTCGATCGTCGCCCGCGGTCCGCTCGAGAGTCCGT
>QIDL01000046.1 GCA_003228415.1 Gammaproteobacteria bacterium
GAGTGCCCGTCGATGGTTATTTCGTATGGGCTCTTGTCTCCAACAAAATCTTTCGCGACGCGTTGCATCACAGGTCGCCATACGGCTGGTCGTTTGAGATGGGCCGAATGTGCAGGTGGTTGTTTTCTCGGCGCTACATGTACCGCCTCGAGGTCAATCGCGGGCCCGGAGCAAGTCCTTGATAACCGTTTGCGCGCGACTGTTTTGCCTTGTTATGGTTCCTCCGAGGTATCAGGTCATACAGTATGATGACCGAGTTCTTCAACGAGCACGGTCTGGAGTGTCTGACCGGTCCGACTACTAGCAGGGAAGAGATTGGAAAGAAAGCGAATCGAGAGAGAGCGAAAAGAGGAACCCACAAATGCGAATTAGAGAAAATTCGAGTTACCACCGATGGCTCTGGGTGAGTCTATTGGTCGTGTCAGCGATGGTGCTTGCGGCATGCAGTCCTAGTGACGGTGGCGACACGGCAACTACCGCTGCCGCCGGTGGTGGCGACACCGCGACTACCGAGGCTGCGGACGACGCACCGGCCACGACGGCGGCGCCAGTAGAAGCGATCACGTTGGAGATTCAGGCATCACAGCCAGAATTCAAAAACGCCGAAGAACAACTCTGGGACATTTTCGAGGCTCAGAACCCCGGTGTCACCGTAGAGACGTTTGCAGTCAACGAGGATCAGGTAGAGGCGTATCGAGCCCGTAGGGCCGGTGGATATGCGCCAGCGTTTGAGGCTGGAGCCATGGGACCTATCACCGCTGAAAATGCGGCCAACTGGATCGATTTGCTCACAGTTGACACTCAGTGGCTGGACCGCTGGACGTATGACGTGACGACCGCAGAATCAGAGAGAGTCGGTACCACTGGTTTGCATTCGGTCGATACTCGTGCCGGGCGTTTCATCACCTGGATGTACAATGCCGACCTGATGGAGGACTTGGGCCTCGATCCACGGACCGTAAAGACCCAGGCCGACCTGATTCAGCTCCTCAAGGACGGCACGGAATTGGTCAATGCTCGTGACGATATCGACTACTTCTGGGACCAGGCGTGGCACAACTGGATGTTCGGTGTGAATTACATGGGTAACATTCCTCTGATGGCCAGCGATGGCCGTCGCATTCCAGAACAGCAGGCTTCGTGGGCAGGAGAGATCACCGATCCAGCACAGGATCCCTACCGTTACACCTTCCAGTGGTGGAAAGACAGGTATGACGAAGGCGTGCTGAATGAAGAGTTCTGGTTGCGTGAGTGGGAAACCGACATGGAAGCCAGCTATCTCGCAGGGAAATCTGTGATGATGCTTCATGGTCCGTGGCCTTGGGACAAGATGCTTGCGGAAAACCCGGATGCCCGGCAGTTGGGTATCCCGGCGACCCCTCCCCTGGTTGAGGGTGACCCATGGGTCCAGTACGTGAGTGCACCGATCGTGGACAACGGTTGGCGTATCCCCATCGAGAACGCGGACAGTCCTAACTTTGAGCTGATACTCAAGGCGTTCAACTTCTGGAATAGTCCAGACATTGTCGAAGCGCGAGCTCAGATCAATGGCCAGGCTGTGGTGTATACACTCGACCAACCCTTGGTTCTAGAGAGTCCACAGTTCCTCGGTATCGTGCAAGAACTCCAGCCTGGCGGTTTCTATGAGGACGTAATCCTCGAGATAGACGTCCCTGGAGCGGATGCGATCGCAGAGTTCAAGAACGAGGACACTGGTGTCTACTGGGATTGGCAGTGGAACGACCGATACAGGGAACTCATGAATGACGAGATCACCGTAGATGAGATGATTACGTGGTTCCATGAGCAGGTAGCAAACGACTACACACTTCCCTAGACAGATAGCCATAACGGAGCCGAGTCGGCCGCTTCCGCGGCCGACGACTTCCCGGAGGGTGCAAACCCTTCGGGAAGCGGCACCGTGATATCAGCGACAGCCGGGAATGGGTGACACCTCACCCCCAGCGCATATGAGGTCCCTACATGACAGCAACCCGACAGAAGGTCGACAGCGAAGCTGCATCCAAACGCAAGCCGGGACTCTCAGCTCGGCAACGTAAACGCAACAAGCAGAACTACATGCTGGCGGCACCACAGCTGATAATTTTTTCGGTGCTGACGCTTATCCCACTCGTCCTGGCCCTGCCTTTGTTGTTCACGGACATGACGAATTTCAAAGATCTCCAGATCGATTTCATCGGTGTCGACAACTTCACTCGACTGTTCACCGACGCATCGGTCGCTGCCGACTATTGGCCTGCGCTGATCAAGACCGTCCGCTTCACGGTCTTCAACTACGCCATGGTCTTCGTGTTCGGTTTGACTTTTGCGCTTCTGATGTACGAGGTTGGGTTCCGGGGTGGTCTGTTCACCATGATCTACTTGCCGTGGATGGTGTCAGGTTTGGCCCTGGGTTTCCTGGCGCTGATGCTGTTCTCGGAATCGACTGGCACCGTCAACCTGATTCTGGAGGAATGGGGCCTCCTTGGTGATCCCATCAATATCAAGAGCGAAACGGGCACAACGATAATTCTGCCGATCCTGGTCGGATGGAAAGCGGCCGGATTCAACATGGCGATTTTCCTCGCCGGTCTACTGAGCATCCCCAAGGACACCGTCGAAGCCTCCATTGTCGATGGCGCGTCTTATCGGCAGCGCCTCTTCCGGGTGTATTTCCCTCAAATGATTCCATCGTTTGTCATCGCCACAATTTTCGCGCTGATGGGTTCGTTCAAAGTGTTCGACGAGCTAGCGGCCATGGGTGGTCTCTATCAAAACGACGCAGCCGAGTTTCTGTCAATCATCTTCTTCCGCTGGGGTTTCACCCAAAACAAACTCGCACTTGGAATGACCCTGGCGGTCATGACATTCGTGCCACTCATGATCGTCGCGATTGCACTGCAACGGTACCAAAAGCACGCGACGACCTACCAGGATTAGAGCCCCAGAGCCAATGACCATCATCGACGAGAAGAACCCGGAGACAACCTCCCTCTCCGAAAGAGACGGGGACAATCTTTCCGGTGCTCCCCGTAGTGCATCGGTAAGCGGACGCAGACGTATCTTACGGGTCGCCATTCTGGCCTTTTTCTTCGTTTACGTGATCTTGACGCTGATGCCCTTCTATTTCCTGTTCGTGAGAACGTTTGTGGCGACTGCGGATTCGACTGACATGTGGTGGTGGCTTCCGCCTGAAGAGGAAGTCAACATGAACGCCGAGATCGGCAATCTGTCTATTTTCCTCAATCTGGACATCGCCGAAATCAAAGCGGAGTGGGGCATCCCCCTGACGGAATATGTAGAACCTCGATGGGACCTCAACCGTATCTCCGAGGAGTACGACATTCCTCTGGAGACCATTCGAGCCACGTTGACGCCATTTGGCCGATTCAACGGCTGGATCGTGTTGTTGGGTGGTGGTTCAGGATTCTGGAGCTCCATCGGGCGCACTGCAATAGTCACCGCCCTCGGGGTGATCGGCATCAACGTGCTGGGAATTATGACCGGCTCTGCACTGGCAGGCTTACGATTCCGCTATCAACGGTGGATCTACGCCATTTTCCTGGTCTCGGTGGTCATTCCTCCCTTTCTCCTCTTGCTACCACAGTTTCTAATGGTGAATCTGATACAAGGCGTCATCCCTGGGTCTCAAGAAAGTGGGCTGGTAAGGGAGGTGAGCCAGTTAGCCGTGCTTGTTTTCCTATATATCCAGGGTGGAGCCCTGTCGACAATGATCTTCACGTCAGCGATCGGCGCTATTCCGCGCGAAATGGAGGAGTCGGCGGAAATCGACGGTGCCAGTCGATGGGAGTACATACGGCACATCCTGTTACCGCTCATGAAAGTCCCGATTGCCGGTTTGACCGTTATCGTGTTGCCCTTCTTCTGGAATGACTTCCTGGCGCCGTTCGTCTATCTGGATCCGACCAACACAACTCTTCAACCGCTCATCCAATCGTTCGTAGGGCAATACACAACGAACTTCCGGATCGTATTCACCGGTGTATTCGTGTCGATCTTGCCCCTGGTGTTCATCTATATCATCTTCCGCAAGTGGTTCGTCGCCGGTGTCATGGAGGGGGCCGTAAAGGGCTGAGAGGCACTGCCTTAGGCGGATAGCGGAATCCGATGTCGAGCACGACAAACCGTGGTCCTGGTCGAACCGATGAGTTGTAATTCAGTCCAGTCCGACCACGGTTTTGGGTTGTGTCATTGGAGTGTGGGGCGGTCTTTGCCTATCCGGTATGTCTGCTGGTTGGCTGCCGAAGCGTATGAACCGAACACCAACTCCATTGTTTTGGCGTATTCCCGGCCTGACATTTCACAATCCACACCGCCGGCGACACATTCGATGAACCGGCGTTGCATCCCCTCAAACCCGGCGTCGACCGTGCCCGGACCGAACTCGAACACTTCCTCACCATCGTCTGTGATCACACGAAGACGACCATCGTGAGACAGGTGCATCGTCCCACCTTCCCCCTCGACCGTCATCACCGCCCAACTCACCGACTCCTCCTTCTTATAGGTGGGAATCGACGCCCAAGAAAGGTCCATGACCACCGCCAGATTCTCATAAGAGATGAGAACCACCGC
>QIDL01000550.1 GCA_003228415.1 Gammaproteobacteria bacterium
GAACCCCGCACATCGGTCTTCAGTACCATTTTGAGTATGCGTTTTTCGCCTGCGCCGATATTGGCGAACATATTTTCGAGTTTGGCCGCCTGCTTCACGGCCACGCGCTGTTCCTGAGTTTTATCGCGACGGAATTCCGCGAGTTCCCGCGCAGTCTTTTCGTCGGCTGCCACGGAAAAATCGTCTCCGGCGTCCGGTGTGCCACTGAGTCCCAGTAGTTCTACAGGATCCGAAGGCCCGGCTATTTCGATGGGTTCGCCGTGATCATCAAGCATCGCACGAACCCGGCCGTGATACTCACCCGCAATAACCACATCGCCCTTTTTGATCGTGCCGTTCTGAACCAGCAGCGTGGCCACCGGCCCACGTCCACGATCGAGCCTCGATTCCACAACCACGCCACGCGCGGGTCCTTCTTCAACCGCTTTGAGTTCCAGTACCTCTGCCTGCAACAGCACCGCTTCGAGCAGTTGATCGATACCTGCTCCGGTCTGCGCAGACACCTTGATGAACTGTGTGTCGCCGCCGAATCCTTCCGGAACGACTTCTCTGGCAACCAGTTCATTGGTGACCCTTTCCGGATCCGCAGCTTCCAGGTCGATCTTGTTGATCGCAACCACCATCGGCACACCTGCTGCCTTGGCGTGTTGAATGGCTTCTTCGGTCTGAGGCATCACACCGTCATCGGCCGCCACCACCAGAATGACGATGTCCGTAGATTGCGCGCCCCGCGCGCGCATTGCAGTAAATGCGGCATGACCCGGGGTGTCGATAAAGGTGATGCGTCCGTGCGCCGTATCCACCCGATAGGCGCCAATGTGCTGGGTGATACCGCCTGCCTCGCCACTGGTCACCCGGGTATGCCGGATGTGGTCGAGCAACGACGTCTTGCCATGGTCAACGTGACCCATCACCGTGACCACCGGCGGCCTGGAGACTTCCTCACCCTCGATAACAAGGGATTGCTCCATCGAATGCTCCAACGCATCCGCGTGAACGAGCTTCACGGAGTGACCCATCTCTTCCACCACCAGCGATGCGGTATCCTGATCAACCGTCTGGTTGATCGTCACCATCACACCCATACCCATCAGGGTCTTGATGATCTCGCCGGCCTTGATCGACATCCGTTGAGCGAGGTCGCCGACAGTAATCAGATCGGGAATTTCGACTTCAAGGGATATGAAATCCGTGGGACTGAACTCACCACCCTGCTGTTCAACATGCATCGGCGCCTGGTGATGTCTACGCCGGGTACGCCGTTCGGATTTCAGCGACAGCTCACGACGCCGATCGCCGGTTTCGCGCTTACGCTGATGATCGCGATCTTTGGATTTATTGCCCCGCTTGCCGCCTTTTTCAGCGGCCTGCTGTTTGGCCTGAGCTTCCGCAGCAGCCTTTCCCTCGACCTCCGCTTCGGTAGCAGCCTCTTCTTTTCCGACAGGTTTGGCACCGGCCGCCTCTGCAGGCTGTTCGGCTTTTTTCTGAGATTCTGTTTCAGCCTCTTTCCGGGCTTCTGTCTCCTGATGCAGCGCCTCTTCCTTGCGGCGCACTTCGTCCGCCTTACGCTCTGCATCCTTACGCTGGGACTCTTCTTCGGCTGACTTTCGGGCCGACTCTTCTTCACGAATACGCCGCGTCTCGAGTTCGAGCGCACTCGGCTGGCTGGGCTGGGCGGCTACTTCGGACGCTGGTCGGCTTTCTGCCTCTGTCTCCGCACGCTTGACATAGGTGCGCTTACGGCGCACTTCGACGTTGACTGTGCGTCCGGTACGACCTTGTCCGGTCTTCAGGGTACCTGTCGTCCTTCTTTTCAGCGTGATTTTGCTTGGCTGGGCACTACCGCGATCGCCGTGGCTGGCTTTCAGGAAAGCCAGAAGCGCCTGTTTCTCCTCATCGGAGACGACCTCATCATCACTCAGTTGCGACAACCCGGCTTCCTGCATTTGCTTGAGCAGGCGATCGACGGGTGTTCCCACCGTATCCGCAAGTTGTTTTACCGTGACGTCGGACATTTACGAACCTCTTCAGTCTACTCTTCGGCTTCTTCGAACCACGGCGCCCGAGCGGTCATGATCAGCGCCGCAGCCGTGTCGTCATCGATTTCTTCGACAATTTCCTGGAGGTCGGGGATCGCCAGCTCTGCCAGATCTTCCATGGTGATCACACCATTGCTGGCAAGCTGGAACGCCAGCCTTCGCTCCATACCTTCCATATTCAGCAGGTCGTCTGCCGGTTCCTGCTCACCGAGCGCCTCTTCACTGGCGATTGCCTTCGTCAGCAGTGCATCTTTTGCCCGGTTTCTGAGTTCTTCGACCATTTCCTCATCGAATCCTTCAATCGCAGTCATCTCTTCGATGGGCACATAGGCAACTTCTTCGAGCGTCGTAAATCCTTCTTCCACCAGTACCGCGGCAACATCTTCATCGACCGCCAGAGCCGCCTTGAATTCCTCGATGTATTTACCGGCTTCGTCTTCCTGCTTGGTGAGAGCCTCTTCCTCGGTCATGATATTGAGCTTCCAGCCGGTCAGATCACTGGCAAGCCGGACATTCTGCCCACCCCGACCAATGGCCTGGGCCAGATTGTCTTCGCCAACCGCGATGTCCATCGACTGACTTTCTTCATCCAGAACGATGGAAGCCACCTCCGCGGGAGACATGGCATTGATTGCCAGTTGCGCGGGATTTTCGTCCCAGGGCACGATATCGATCCGTTCTCCGGCAAGCTCGCCCGAAACCGCCTGAACCCGCGATCCTCGCATCCCAACGCAGGCCCCGACAGGATCAATTCGACCATCGTTGGTCTTTACCGCAATTTTGGCGCGCGACCCCGGGTCTCTGGCGGCGCCTCGAATTTCAATGACGTCCTCGGAAATTTCAGGCACCTCGATCCTGAACAACTCGATCAGCATCTGTGGCGACGTACGGGTCAGGATCAGCTGTGGGCCACGATTGTCGGGCTTGATTTCAAGCAACAGTGCTCTCAGCCGATCTCCGACCCGAAAGGTTTCCCGGGGAATCAGATGTTCCCGAGTCAACAGACCTTCCGCGTTGTTACCCAGATCCACGATGACACTGTCACGACCGAGCTTTCTGATCGTGCCACCGACAAGCTCGCCCACGCGAGGCAGATAAGCTTCAACAATCTGTGCTCGCTCAGCCTCCCGCACCTTCTGCACGATCACCTGCTTGGCCGTCTGGGCGGCAATCCGGCCAAATTCGACGGACTCAACCGGCTCCTCAACCGTGTCTCCCAGCTGCAGCGAAGCGTCGATGGCTTGGGCCTCTTCAATGGTGTACTGGGCGGCCGGGTTCCACTCTATTTCTTCTTCCGGATCGTCGTCCGGCTCGCACACCGTCCAGACCCTGAAAGTCTCATAATCACCGGTATTCCGATCGATGGCGACGCGAAACTCGGCATCTTCCCCGAAACGCTTTTTTGTCGCGGTCGCCAGCGCAACTTCGATCGCGTCGAAGATGACTTCTTTGGGTACGCCTTTCTCGTGGGATACGCCATCCACAACCAGAAGGATTTCTTTTGTCATTTCGCTCATCGAGTCTCAACCGAACTGCGGAACAATTCTTGCCCGCTGTACGTTCTCCAATGGCAGTAAAAACTCATCCTGCTCAACCCGGACGATGGCCTCACCATCTTCCACGCCAACCAGAACACCTACGACGCGTTTGGTCCCATCCACCGGATAGTTCAAGCGCACTTCAATCTGTTCTCCAATGCAGCTTTCATACTGCTCCGGCTTGAACAGGATCCGATCCATTCCCGGAGAGGAAACCTCCAGGGTATAAGTCCCGGACAGTACTTCCTCAACGTCCAGCACATCGCTGACTCGACGGCTCACCCGTGCGCAGTGTTCAACGCTCACACCTTCATCGCGATCGATGAAGAGTTTCAGCTTCGAGTGCCTGCCCTGGGCCAGATACTCCACGCCCCAGATTCCGCAATCTTCTATCTCAACCACCGGCGCCAGCAGCGCTTCAATTTCTGTCTCTTTCCTGTTCAATTCCGTACTAACCAATGATCGTTCCGATCATCTGTCTCGTTGAGTTCAGCCTGTCGACGGCCGGCTGAACTTTTTCCAAGCCAACAAAAAAATGGGCTAACGCCCATTCTCACAACCGCTCGACTCGAGCACGGGCCACCCAGCCTAAATGCGGCGAGCCACCTGAAGGATGTCGGTCGCACACTCCTCGACCCGTGCAAAAAGGCCCCTGATAAGGGGCCCTGAATCCTTGGTAGCGGGGGCAGGATTTGAACCCACGACCTTCGGGTTATGAGCCCGACGAGCTACCAGACTGCTCCACCCCGCATCAGCAAGGGCGGGATTATAGGGGCGAAGGGAGAGGCAGGCAACCGCAGTTATGCGGTTTCGAAGAAAATGTGACTGCCCCGCATTTCGCACTCGGAGCAGGCGGGAAACATAGAAAACTGGTGCCGAAGAGAGGACTCGAACCTCCACGGGCGCTAGCCCACTACCCCCTCAAGGTAGCGTGTCTACCAATTTCACCACTTCGGCAATACCCATCACACGTCAGGGATGTCGGAATCTACACTTTCCGGTTTCT